>JAHJKV010000374.1 GCA_018822065.1 Pseudomonadota bacterium | reverse complement strand
CGGTAGCGGCGGCGACCGTGGACGCGGCGGCCCCCGTGGCGGCGATCGCGGCGGACGTCGATAGTCAACCGATCGATACAAGCATCAAGGCGACCCTACGGGGTCGCCTTTTTTTGTGAAAGTGGACACACTCGTCGCCACATGGCAACATAGATTCAAACCGAAGGAGGTAGCATGCCAGAAAAAGTGATTATCTACGGAAAGTCCACCTGACCCCACACAACCAAGGCGCGTGACGCCTTTGCGGGCCACGTTTTCTACGACGTACTTCTGGATGCGGCCAAGATGGACGAGATGCTCAAGGCGTCCAAGGGTCAACGCAAGGTGCCGGTGATCGTCCAGGATGGCAGGATGACGATCGGATTCCAGGGCGATTCCTGAGGCGTCTGATTCTCAGGCAGGTTGTCTGAGCTTGTTTTCCATGTCCCCTTGCAGGGGCCTTTGTGCCAGGATGGAATATTCCGATCCGGGGAAAGGTTCCCTCGCGCGGCGGCCAGAGACTTCAACTCACCAGAATCCCGGCATAGCCGACCACCTGGGTGTGCTCCCCGGTGACGTCTCCGCTGGTGGCATATTCCACCAACTCCGCCCGCGTTGCCCCCAGAACGCGCGCTGCGGCCAGCCCGGCGGTCATGGGCATGACCCCGCACATGGATATCCGGTTCTCGGCCACGGTGCGGAACAAGGTGGCCGGGTCGAGGGTCAGGGCCGCTGCGATAGCCAGTCCATCGAGCTTGCGGGTCACCTTGTCCGGAAGCATGTGGTTCATGTCGGAACTGACCACGATGGACACCGGTTCGGGAAAGTCGGCCACGGCCCGACCAAGGTTCGCACCGATCTCGACTAGGACGCTGGCGTTCCTCTCCCACATCGCCACAGGCACGATGGTCACCTCCGGGTCGAGAGCTGCCAGGAAGGGCAGGATAACCTCCAGGGAGTGTTCCTCCAGGTGAGAGGCGGTGTCCGCCATAAGCCGGGAATCGCTTGCCAGTATCGCTGCGGCCAGAGATTCATTCACGGGGACTGAGCAGCCAGGAACCTTCCAGTTTCCACTCGGCCAGACCGCCAACCGCTCCCCCAGGGGGGAATGCTTGGGTCCGAGCAGCAGAATATTTTTGGCAAGATTGGCCCGGCCCAGAGTGTGGCCGCAGACCGCGCCGGAAAACATGTAACCGGCGTGGGGCGCCATGGCCAGGATGGTAGGGGCAGTTTCACGCGCTGAGGCCTGGTTCAGATAGCCCTTTACCTCTGTCATCATCGTTACCGCGTCGCCGGGATAAAACTGCCCGGCAACATATGGCATCCGATCCATAGGCCACCCTCCTTTGCGGTCCGAAGACCGTTTGAAGCATGCTACAACAAAGAAGCTGGACGGAAAACCGCAGACTGGAGCCTGCCACAGGCGTCAGTTAGGGATGGGGGCGTATTCCTGGGCGCGATCTTCCAGGACATCGGTCTCGATGGCCGTGGCTGCCAGGCGACCATAGAGGCTGGTCGGCTCGGTATCCCGAATATACTTGAGGATATCACGCCACTGGTTGTCCGCCCCGGCCTTGCGATAGATACGGGCCAGACGATAGCGCGATGCTGCCCACTCCGGGTCGTCCTTGGGAATGTGCTTGTCATATTCCAGCGCCCATTCCAGGGCCTGTTGATAGCGCCCGGAACGCTCCGTGGCATAGATGGACATGAGCAGGCAATCCTTGATCTTCTCCTCATCGCCTTTGGCCGCCAGCAGTTGCGAGAGCGCCTCCTGGGCATAGACGAAAACACGGCGCAGATCCTGGTGGTTCATGGCCTCCTTGGCCAGATGATACATGGCATCCGCCCGGATATAGGGCTCGACGGTCTCGTCCGAGCCGAGTTGAGCCCAGAGACGAACCGCCTTGGCCCCCTCGCCCAGATTTTCCAGGGCCACGGCCTCGGCATGAAGCATGAGCCTGCGTGACCGGTCGGAGAGATCCCAATGCTCCTCCACCTTACGGGCCAGGTTCTGGATATTATTCCAGGCATGCTGTTCCAGGTAGATATCCGCCGCAACGGCCAGGGCCATTTCCGAATAGGTAGTCACCTGCTCCTCGCCCAAGAAAGGGCGCAACAGGTTCAGGGCGGATTCAAAATCGTTCAGTTCCGCATAACTCTTGGCCACGCCGATACGGGTGGTGTTCGCCTCGTCCCCCTCGCTCATGTTCGCGAAATTGTACTGTTCCCAATAGTCCACCACGGTCTGGTAGTTCTCCTGCTCAATAAGCTGGGGCACGGCCAGGGCAAAGGAACGGTCACCCAGTTCCTTGGCCCTGTCGATCAATGTCGACCGCGGATACTCCGTAAACATCCGCTGGGCTGCTGTCAGGGCTTCGGCGTACTCCTTCTGGAAGAAGTGCCACATGCCGAGCTTGAGCAGCGCCAGAGGGGCCAGGGGGCTGTCTGGATGCTGTTCGACGATCTCGGTGTAGACCTGCTTTGGCTTCAGGGAAAAAGGCTTGTCAAAAACCGAAACCATCTCCATGAACGTGGGCGAATCATGGATGCCTTCCTCGGCCAGACGCATCTTGGCCACCAGACCGCCTTCCATGTCCGGATAATCCTGGATGGCCCGGTTGTAGAGCTCCTTGGCGGCACCTGGCTCGTTCTTTTCCAGATAGAGGTCGCCCAGCCGGGCCAGAACCACGTCGCTTTGCTCAGCCTTGGGGTTCATGTTGTAATAGGTCCAGTAGTGATCCTTGGCCCGGTCAGTCATGCCCAGATGGTGTTCCACGTCGCCAGCCAGCTTCAGAAAACGCGGATTTTCCTCGTAGGCCTGGGGCCAGCGTTTGTCGATGTAGTCCACGATCTGGAAGGCCTGGTCATAGAGCGAGAGGTTGATGAGCGAGTCGGTGAGCAGGAAGGCGGCCTGCCTGACCAACCGCTCCTGCTCGGGATAGGTTTCGATGAACTTCTGGAACAGGTCGGCGGCCTTCTCGTATTCCCCCAACTGGTAGTTGTGTTCGCCATAGTAGTATCCGATGGCGGGCACGTTCTCGTCGTAAGGATACTGGCTGGAGAGAATATCGAAATAGGCCTTGGCTTCGGGCGCGTTGCCTACCCAGAGGTTGATGAGCCCCAGGTTCATGAGCGCGGTGGGGACGTTCTCGCTCTTCATGTTCGCGTTCATGGCCTCCTTGAAGAGGCTGGTGACCTCCTCAAAATGCTCCTGCGGGGAGTCCTTATAGAGGGTCATGAGCACGTTGCCCAGGCTATAGGTAGTCTCCAGCCGCAGTTCCTGGGGCAGAAGGGGGTCGCGTAAAATTTCCTCAAAGGCCTGCTTGGCATCTTCCAGCTGTCCTGAGGCCACCTGGGACTGTGCCTTGAGCAGTTGCAGCTCCAAATTCTCCAGGTGCTTGGCGTCCTCCTCGGACATTCCCGCATGCGGATCCACCGCCGCATCCGCCTGCTCCATCTCGTCCAGGGCGTTTGGCGCCTGGCTCTCGGAGGTGATATTGCCTTTGGCAATGTCCCCCAAGGCATTCTGCACGGCAATGTCGTCCACCTGGGGCATCTGCTGCAGGTCATTGGCGATCTGGGCCTGGGTCTCGGTCGTCGCTTCCATGGGAGGTTCGGCTCCAGGACCGGGCAGACCAGTCACGGAACGCATGATCCTGGAGAAAAATCGGTTGTCCGCGACCTGAGGCTCACCCTCGGAAGCCTCCGGCATGGTCTCCGCGCCCATCTCCGTCTCTGCCGCAACCTCGTCCAGGGGAATCAGGGGTTCCTCCACCGCCTTCCCTTCCATGGGCAACTGCGCTTCCATCACGTCATTGACCATGCTCTGTTTGGCTGGGGGGGGGGCATTCCCGGCCCGAGCCTGCTGCAAATCCGCTGGCGGGGCCACGGTGACCTCGCGAATGCCGTTGTCTGCCACGCGAACCTGCACCGCGCCGGTATCTGGGTCGTAGGCGATCACCTCGCCGGGCTCGACCACGATCTCCTTGCCCTTGTTCCCGTTGACGTGCACCCGCACGGAATAGGGCACGGCATAGAGCGAAGGCGCTTGCGGATCAGGGGCTCCCAAAGGTTCACGAGGGTCGGTGTCCTGCCCTGTGGCCGGAGTCTGTCTCGCTGGAGTCTGGGCAGTTTGAGCCTGGGCGGGTTTGGCCTCGGGTTGGAGTCGGCGCACATCAGCTGGAGGGGTGCCGCGTGGTTTCCAACGAGAGCCGATGGGATCGCGGAAAATCTGGAGCATAAGTTGCCCCGCCCCCGCGCCGGGGCTGGAAATGAAGCCGAAGGCATCGGTCTTCAGGTTGATGAGCACACCACCCTCCAGGGCTTCCACCGAGGAGACAAGCTGTGCGCCCGTAAGGCTTGGGGCTGTGGCAAGTGTCTCGCCCGCGACGGTGACCTGCACCTGTTGCCTGTCCACCCGGCGCACGGAATATTGGGCGTCGGCACCGGCATCGAAGGTCAGGACGAGCTTGTCCAGGCCGCCTCCGCTCTGGAAGCTGGCTTGGATCGCTGCCCCCGCACCGGGCATAAGGAGGATCGCCAGGAGAGTGCAGGCCACCATCCGGGAGATCAGAAGAAGAGTGTTCAAAACAACGACCGCGAGTTTTGCCATATCCATGCTATGATACCGTCCCCGGGTCCCGTCCTGGGGCGGTCGAAGGCGGCGCGGTCCAAAGTGTTCCACGTCCCCTCACCCGACTAATCGTCCGAAATCTTGCGTTTCTTAAGTTTTTCAATGAGCGTGGTCCGCTTGATTCCAAGCAGCTCCGCAGCCCGGTTCTTGACTCCCTCGGCCTGCTCCATGGCCTCGACCAGGATACGCCCCTCGATGTCCTCGATGAAATCCTTGAGCACCATGCCTTTGTCTTCCATGTCGCGCAGGCGAGGCCAGGAAAAACCAGCCGGAGCAGCCTGGGGCAAGTGTTTCCTGGGTGGCTCCTTGCCAACGTCGGTCCATATCTTGGAAGGGAGATCCTCAGGAGTGATGGTTTCGCCGTCACAGAGAATGGACAGCCGCTCCATGAAATTTTCCAGTTCACGCACATTGCCCTGCCAGCCGTAGTTCATGAGCATGTCCCGCGCCTCGGGCGAGATGCGCATGCGCTTGCGGGCTTTATTCGCGCAGAACCGGTTCAGGAAATGCTCGGCCAGGAGGATGACGTCCATGCCGCGCTCTCGCAGGGGAGGCAGGTGCATGGGGATGACGTTCAGCCGGTAGAAAAGGTCTTCCCGGAAGCGGCCCATGCTGACCTCTTCTTCCAGGTTGCGGTTGGTGGCGGCCACCACGCGCACATCGATCTGCTTGATGACCGTGCCGCCGACGCGCTCGAATTCATGCTCCTGGAGTACGCGCAAAATTTTCACCTGGAGAGAGAGATCCATCTCGCCGATTTCGTCCAGGAAGATGGTCCCCCCATCAGCCAGCTCAAAACGGCCTGGCCGGGTACGGATGGCGTGGGTGAAGGCACCTTTTTCATGGCCGAAGAGTTCGGATTCCAGGAGTTCGCGGGGGATGGCCCCGCAGTTGATGGGCACAAAGGGCTTGGACTTGCGCTTGGAATTTATGTGCAGCGCGCGAACCAGCAGTTCCTTGCCCGTGCCGGACTCGCCCGAGACAAGCACCGTGGAATCGGTCGGGGCGACCTTTTCCAAAACACGGTAGACCTCGGCAAGGACAGGACTGTCGCCTATGATGCCTGACAGATCGAGGGCCATGAAACCTCCAGAAGGATGCAGGGGCCAAACAAGGGCACCACCAAGCACGCCGGAAACCCGACGATCTCCAACACTCTTGCACCGGAAGGGCGTGGCCTGTCAATGAAATGACGGCGAAATCAGGGGTTTTCTAGAGATTTTTTAACAAAAATAGAAGCCCGCTCAAGATTTCCACGTTAACTACAACCTAAATTGAGCGTTCCGGGCGCTGTGAAAGCGGCCCACGCACAAAATTTGGGCACTACAGCACGAAATGATGCCTATTAGGGCGAGGGTTTGAGAATAGTTGGGCTGTGAGCATCCAGGTCATGACAATCCGGACCCTTTTTCCCGGTCACAGGGCGCACCTCTCCCGCGAATGTTCACGGGGCAGCGCCCTGTCATGCCCAGGAGAATGGTTGAGCCTTCAAGCATCGCTCCCATAGCTCTTTGAAGCGCAACGACTTCATGGTGACTGCTGTGACCTTGAGAACCGTCCGGCCAGCGTGCTTCACAATCTTGGCTGCGACGTCCACTAGCTTGCGGCGCAATGTGGCCGGAAAAGCCGTGACAGGGACTACCGGCTGACTCACGTCTTCCTTGAAGGCCTCGAACAGGAAGAAACCAAGGAGCATGGTATAGTAGAAAGCGGAATTTGGCAGGAAGCGCTTGAAAGGCAATTCCTCAAAGCCGAAATCCTTGAAGGCCCTGTGTACCAGTTCGTCCGCCCCACGCTGATGGTAGGAGTGGATGACGACATTGGTTTCAGCCATGTAACCGAAGTCGTTTTCCCGCAATTGCTGGTCAATGGCTCCGTCCATGCCAAGGTTTGTGTACACGAGCGTACCTGGTCTTGATCCGGGCAGGAGGTACTGTTTCTCCTCCAACAACGGACGCCAGAAGATGGCCCTGTAGAAGCGGTCCCAGGACTTGCGGCGGTCGCCGAACTCGAAGCACTGCCAGACATCTTCATCAACCTTGCCGAAATGGTGATCAAATGCATCTTCGGGCAATGCTGTGAGCATGGCTTTGATGTCGCCGTAAAACCTTCCACCGCATATGAAACCAAGGTCGAGATTCTCCATTTCGGCAAACAGGTCCTGGTCGAAGAAGCCGGAGTCCATGCGGATGATGATGGGTACGGCCTGACTATAGCGGGTGCGGATCATGCGCACGACGTGGCGGATCATCTGGGCAGCCGTATCTCCATGATTGGAGTGCTTGTCTCCTCCGCGAAAAACAGCATCGATTATGAAACGCCCCCATGTCATCTGAAGAGGCTGGAAGCCCTGGACCTTTTTGTATGTGGGCTTGACGCCCTGTCGTTTGTGGGCTTGGTCATTGTCCATAACCATGGTATCAAGATTTAACTGGATCAGGTTCGGGCGGGCTTGGTTGAGCCTCCAGATGAAGAGGTGCAAGAGCAGTCGTCGGAAAAGGTAGGTGCGATGGGGGGAAAACGCTCGGAAGAGGCGTTTGATGGCGTGCGAAGAGACCATTCCCTCCTGAGCGGTTTCAATGGCGGCAGCATAGCCAGCATCCTTGGTCAGAGAGTCGAAGTGAATCAGATGCCTGCTCGTGCCGTCGAAAAGGAAGCAGAGCACCTGCTTGAACAGCTCATCAATGGGAGCTCCCTTTGGGTGCTTGCGAATGGAGCCGAAGAGGCGCTCAATGTGCGGGAAGATGTATATGCCTCGCAGGTAACGAACAAAGAGATTGAGCCCCGCGCGACTGGTCAGGCAATCGTTTGTGAACTGGACATCATCAATGAATTTTGGGTTATTACACTTTTGTTTGGACATCCATCCCTCCATCATAATGATGTAACGTTTACGGTGGGCAATATGGTTGTATTGTAGACAATAAAGTGGTGGAGGTCTACTCTTGATGTGGCGCTGGGGTAGAACAACACTCAGGTCATTCATGATGATTTTTCGACATAAGATTATTATTTGAGGACATCTGCATGTCTAAATCAAAATCTCAACACAAATCCTTGTTAGCTAAGAAATTTAGCTTGCAACATATCCTCGACTTTTCACCAACTCCCTCGTTAGTTATAGATAAGAATCGCAATATTACATATTGCAATATTGCTGCAAAGAGAGAGTTCGGACTACCAAAATCAGATTCTAGTAAATTTCGGTGTGGAGACTACTTCTCTTGCATCAATAAGGACAGAGACAAGAAAGGTTGCGGCCACTCTGACAGATGTTCGGATTGTGAATTCAATAATTCTCTTCTGAAAGCTTTAGAGTCCGAAGGTGAACATGAAGAGCTTCGTGGTGAGTCAACTTTTCGTGTCAAAACAACGGAAGAGCTTTTTTGGGTAAGGTACAGCTTGGGATCGATGCGGGTCGATGGTGAAAAGATAGTATTGGCAAGTATTGAGAACATTACCAGGCAAAAAGAAGCGGAGGAGTCCAAACGGCTGAGCGAGGAGAAATACCGCTTACTCGTTGAAAATCAATACGACTTGGTCGTCAAGGTGGATGTCAAAGGTCACTTTCTGTACTGCTCCCCGTCATATTGCAAAACTTTCGGAAAAACAGAGAGCGAATTGATCGGGAGCAAATTCATGCCCTTGGTGCATGAAGACGATCGCGAACTGACCGAAGAAGCGATGAAGGCTTTGTTTGAACCCCCACATACAGCCTATCTAGAACAAAGGGCCAAGACGGTCGATGGTTGGCGATGGCTAGCCTGGAGAGACACCGCAGTCCTCGACGACATGGGCCGAGTGAAGGAAATTATCGGTGTCGGAAGAGACATCAATGACCAAAAGAGGGCAGAGGAGGAAGCCACCGCCGCGCGTCGCCATGTTCTTGAGGTGCTCGAGAGTACTACGGACGCTTTTTTCGAGCTCGACCGGGACTATCGCTTCACCTATCTG
>JAHJKV010000373.1 GCA_018822065.1 Pseudomonadota bacterium | reverse complement strand
GAAATATATTGACCCGAGCTATATGATCCGCTCGGTACCCGCCATAGCCAACGACCGGGTGTATTGCAGCTTTCTTGGTCAGCACGCCGTGCACGCGGCCATGTGCGGCAAAACGTCCATGGTCGTTTCTCAGATACTTGGTCGATATGTTCACGTCCCCTTGGACCTGGTGACGCGGAAACGCCGTAGGATCAATATATATTCTGAATTCTGGCGAGCCGTGATCGAGTCTACGGGACAACGGCTGTTGGATTTGAATACGGGGCATATCAATGGGATCATACCACTGCCCAAGTGACGGATCTATGCGAATGCACAAAAAAAGGCGCTCCTTGGAGCGCCTTTTGCCGATGAGCGGCGAAACTATTGGTTGGCGGCCAATTTGTCGAGCATGTGCTCGCAGGAAGCGTTGGAATTGTGCTGCTCTTCCTCGGCTTGCAGCGCCATGGCCAACAGTTCAAGCAAAATATCAGTAGGGGTGTCCAAGGTAACCGAGCCATTGGACATGTGAACCGTGTCGTCTTTTTCTTCGATGAGGTAGGCTCGGCGTTCCCGGCTATGACCAATGGCGGAGATTACGCCATACGCTCTTTTGCCGTTTTCCAGATCAAAAATCTTTTCCACGGTAAGCATGCCGTCAGCATTGTTGAAGTGCATGTCCTCGGCTTCCAGATATCCGGAAACGGGAATCTCACGTCCATGATCATTAGGCAGGACAATGGTATGCCTGAGTCGTTCCACACCTTTGTCAGATTCTTTTTGCGACATCCCTTACTCCTTGTCCAAGGGAAGATTCAATTGAACCTGCCCCCGAATCTCCTGCTTCTTCTTTTGTACCGACGTACGCCACCCTGAGTCAATAAATTCCAAAAGCGCTTGCTCGGGAACGCGCCATTGACTGCCGATCTTGATGGCCCGGATCGACCCGTCCGTGATGAGCCTATAGGCTGTGCGTGGATGAACTCTCAAGGCATCCGCGATTTCACGTACCGTCAACAGAGCAGGTGTTCTAGGGCTGTCTTCCATTTCCACACTGTCCCATGCTGGCTTTTGATTATCAACCTTTGTCACATTTTGTCACTATTTGTCAAAGAAATGCATCGCAGTCGTAAGAATGTCTAGAGAATCTATAATATGTCATAATTATACAAATAATGACAGGGCATAATGTAGGTGATCAGGAAATAGCTTTGAAGGTGTAAGAAAAAAATAATTGGGCGTATTGGGCTGGAGGCCGTTCTGTTGGGAAATATTGGTCAGTTTCCGAAAGGTAAAACCTGCGGTAATTGGATTTGTCTGGAAAAGGAGAGGTAAAACCCTCTGCAGATTCGGGCGAAGTGATCGGAACAACAAAAGAATGAGCTAGGACATCAAGGCAAGAAGCTAAAAGCGGCCAGCACCTTTGTTGGGCCAATAGCCATTATATCCTGTGCAGAGAAACGCAGTGAATTTTCGGGCTGGGCGCCCATCGTGGGTAGTGTTCACATAGATAGGTTCGCTGATGGACTGGAACATCAGGAGAATGTCGTTGTCTGGTGTTGGGTTGTCCTGGTCCTTATAGACCAGGATGGCATCCCAGCCGATCTTGTCAGTATCTGGACCGGGCCAGAGATCATACTGACTCATGCGTCGATCCACCCATGCGCAATACGTTTGAGGCTGACCTGGCACATAAAAGGCCAGGGCGGATGTCATGTCGTATTGATCGCTGAAGATGAAGACCCGGTTAGGGTTTTCAAATTTGGTCAGGCGAAGGATCTCAACGGTCTTCCCAAGGTACGACCATCCCTTGACTCGGCGTGTCGTATCGTAGGTGTTAGGGATGGGTAGCAGGTGGAACGTATGGGCGAGGATGAAAATGCCAAGGGCCAGGGTCGGGAGGGCATATCGCAGCCAACGAGAGCGATCACTGTCTGGAGACCAGAGACGTTGCATGGCCATCGCAGCTAGAATGGCTCCAGGAATATAGGTGCTAGCTACCCAGTTGGGCATGATTTTTGTGTGGAAACTCCAAAAGAAAATAAAAACCCACAATGGAAGCAGGAATAGAAATAAAAGCGTGTATTGATCTGAGGTTAAGGGCGAGCTATCAGGTGTTTTTTTGGCAGAGGTCCGCAATCGTCTGTATGTTTCAACAAAAAGAAGAGCCAGCCACCATGGGGTGGCTAGTATGATCTGGGAACCGAAGTAGTCTGGAAAACGGTCCAGGCGAAAAAAGGCCTTGGCTTGCTGGCCTGTGGCTCCGGAGAGATGAGCAACATGTTTGAACCCGACAAAATCGTTTTGGGCGTTCCAAAGAAGAATGGGAAGTAGGCCAAGAAAGGTGCCTATGCCGAGAGCGTACAGAAGTTTGCGAAATGCATCGCCCTGAATAAGCCGTCGCCGACTGAAAGCATAGAGAATCGCCTGGGGAGCAACGATGAGCATCATATATTTGCCAAGGGTTCCAAGAGCCAAAGACAGGGCCAGGACAACATAGGGGGCTGTGGGATGGGGATCTCCATCCCCTGGGCGCAAGGCAGCATACAGGGCGAACATAAATGCTGCGTAACAGAGAATAAGCGGGCTGTCCGTGGTCATGAGGATGCTCAGGCCGCAGAATAGGATCATGGTATTAAAAACGAAAAGAGTCCAAAGCCCAAGGGTGGGCTTTTTCCAGAGCCAGGCAATACCGTAGTAGAGGACCGACTGGGTAAGAAGTGAGTTAAACACGGATCCAAAGCGAACACCAAGTTCGGTATTTCCGAAGATAGAGGTCCATAAGGCAATGATCCAACTGATGAGCGGGCCTTTGGAGTAGTAGGAAAGTTGCGGATGGCGGGTCCAGTCCCAGTATTGCGCTTCGTCCTGGACCAGGTTCAGTTGTCCTGTTGCCACATAGATCAGGCGGATCAGCGTGGTCAGGGCAATGATGGCAACTGCGAAGCGATGGGGATGGGTGCGCAGAGATCTAAAAATATGCATTGTGCCTCGAGGGTGTGGCTTGGTGATTCGGGGGAGAGCCTGATGCCGCTCAGGTTTGCTCCGGGGGCTACTACTCTTTCAGGGACTGGTTCGCAAGAAAGCACATCTGGAGAAGGGGAACAGTACTTGTTTCAGTCGCGAACAATATCAATATCGCGGAGAACCAGGGCGTCATCGTTGTCCACTTTGTCTTTCTGGAGCAATTCCAAGGGTGGTTCATCGGGTGTTTCTTCTGACGTTTCTTGTAGCTCCACATCTGGTTCAACCTCAGTCACAGGCTGAAGAACAGCATCATCAAGGACCAGTGGGCTCTCGTCCAGGTCTGCATCAAGATTGGAAATGATTTTGTTGAACATCAGGAGCATGGTTTCAAGGCCTGAATCCGTAATGCCGCGCATGGCGGTTTTGTGAACCTCAAGGGCGCTGGCAGTGAGCACAGGCTTGAGATCGCGACCGCGCGCGGTAAGGAAAATGTTGATCTGGCGGCGATCGTTGGTGTCAGGCACTTTCTTGATCAGTTTGTCACGGACCATACGGCTCAGCGTATTTGCAAGGGTAGGTTGCTCTATGCGCATGCGCTTGCAGAGTTCACTTTGTGTCTGCCCATCCTTTTGCCAGAGGCTGAGGAGCACAGGGAGCTGGGCCGGGGTGGTCTTGTGGGTGGCCAATCGGGCTGAAAGAGACTGATTGAAGAGTCGGGAAAGAACGTTGACCAGATAGGCGGGAGATTGTTTATACACAAATTCCATGACAGACCTCATTTTTCGAATATTTCATTAGCATGCGATGTTGTTACATAGTCTGCTATTGAAAAGTCAAGGGGGAAGAGAGAAATATCTTGAGGTCATTCTTGGGGTTTACGGTCAAACCTGGAATGCATAGTATGAGTCATGTACCTTGTCACCACCGTTGACGATCTGGGGCTGCACATTGCGGTGCGGCGCTCCGTGAAGAGCCTGGCTCATGCGGGCCGAATTACCTCGGCTTCGCTGTTGACCAATGGACCTGATGCAGAAGAATCTTTGAAAATCGAAGATATTGGGATTGGAGTTCAACTGAACGTGTTGCGGGGACGCCCCCTCTCCCCCCAGGCGGGTGTAAGTTCACTGCTCGGGCATGATGGGCGATTTCTCCGGGATTATGGAGAGTTGTTTAGACGATTTCTCAGCGGGAAGATCATTCTTTCGCAAATCGAGTCTGAATGGGCGGCCCAAATCCAATGGATGATCGACCACGGAGTGAAGCCCACCCATCTGACCAGCGAAAGATCCATGCATGCCTGGCCCGGACTGATGGGCGTGGCTGGAAAACTTGCAGAGCAATATGGGGTAGGATGGGTGCGCAGACCCCAGCAGTGCGAGGCGGTGCTGAAAGATGATTCTGGACGAATGAGGAAAGAATTCATGAATATTTGTAGCATGCTGCAACGTCAGCCGGAACCTGTGGAAAGCCCGGACCTGGTCTGGGGACAGGACCAGGAGCAGGGAGATGGGCAACCCGAGAGCCTGTTGCGCGACCTACGTGGCAGTTCTTATGAAGTGGTCGAGGTCGTGTTTCGACCAGGGAATTGGCAGGAGGGCGACGAGGCGGTCACAGGCGGCTTTGAACCTGGACCGACACAGGTGGAATGGGGGACTGCCCTGGCCACCCTGGAAGGTCGCAACTGGGGGCTGGCCCTGGAGGAACTCGGGGTGAACCGTGTTGATTTTCGGGCAATAGACCGGAGCGGAAAATGAAAATTGGGGTACTGCAGCTCAATCCGGTAGCAGGTGATCTGGATGGGAATGCAACCCGCATCGTGGAGGCGGCCACTCGCGCTGCAGAGGCTGGTGCGCAGTGGTGTATGACCTCGGAGATGGCCCTGACGGGATATCCGCCCAAGGATTTGTTGCTCTACCGGTCTTTTGTGGTCCGAGCACAAGAAAAGGTGCTGGAGGTTGCAGGTCGACTTGGTGAAAGTATTCCCCTGTTGCTCGGTGCCGTGGAGGCAAATCTTTCAGGTGAGGGCAAGGGAATCTACAACTCGGCTTTTCTATGCATGGATGGTCAGATTGTGCGCACCTTCCGCAAAACCTTGCTGCCGAGTTACGATGTTTTTGACGAGGACCGCTACTTCGAGTCTGGTTTGGTCTTGGACGGGGCGAGCAAACCCCGGAACATATTTACGTTTATGGGCAAGCGGATCGGGGTGACCATCTGCGAAGATGCGTGGAATGATAAAGATTTTTGGCCCATTCGAACCTATCACGCCGATCCGGTGGAAGCGCTCTGCCGCGAAGGGGTGGACCTGCTGGTGAACCTCTCGGCCTCGCCCTTTTCCCTGGGGAAACAGGCAGTGCGGGAGCGGATGCTCGGGTCAGTGGCAAAGAAATATGGCATTCCGCTGCTCTATTCCAATCAAGTGGGTGGAAACGACGAACTTGTGTTCG
>JAHJKV010000372.1 GCA_018822065.1 Pseudomonadota bacterium | reverse complement strand
GCTCCAGGCGGCCGAGAAACTGGAAGAGGTGGTCGGTTCCATCACTTCGGCCTCGGAAGACATCTCCCGGCGCATGCAGGAGGTTTCCCAGGAGGCACGGGCACAACGTGGGAGGATGGATTCCGCGGCACGGGCCATGGGCGAAATGAACGTGGCCATCGGCGATGTTTCGCAGAATTCGTCGGACGCTTCCATTTCCATGGACAAGGCCAAGCAGAAAGCCCATGAGGCTGTTGAGGTTGTTGGCCGGGCGCGCGAGGCCATTCAACGTGTGGACGGTGTGGCCCAGGAACTCAAGGAGAACCTGGCCATACTGGATGAGCGAGCCCAGTCCATCGACCGGATCATTAATATGATCAATGACATCGCCGACCAGACCAACTTGCTGGCCCTCAATGCGGCCATTGAGGCGGCCCGGGCAGGCGAGGCGGGGCGGGGGTTTGCCGTGGTCGCGGATGAGGGGCGCAAACTGGCAGAGAAAACCATGGACGCCACCAAGGAAGTGGGGCGGTCCATTCTGACCATCCAGGAGTCCACTGAGGGTAATGCCGAGCGGATGGATAACGTGGCTGCCCTGGCCGACGAGGCCGCAACCCTGTCCAAACTTTCCGGCGACGCCGTGAGCGAAATATTGACCTATGCCTTGGAGAACGATGACCGGGTGCGCACCATCGCGGCTGCGGCTGAAGAGCAATCTGCAAGTTCCCAGGAAGTCTCCACCAGCGTGGACGAAGCCAGTCGGGCCATGACCGGCATCGACGAGGAAACCGAAAAGGCGTCTCGGGCCGTGGAGGATTTGGCCTCCATGTCCGTCGAGCTGGGCACTCTCATCCAGGATATGAAGTCCGCCAGGAGCGACGAGCTTATCAGTTGGAGCAGCCGACTTGCCCTCGGCCTCAATGAGATCGACACCCAACACCGGAAGCTGGTAGACATTATCAATGCCCTCTACGGGGCCATGCGTTCCGGAAAGGCCCAGTCGACTCTGGCCTCCCTGCTGGATGAGTTGGCGGAATACACGGTCTCCCACTTCAAAAATGAAGAGAAATACTTTGACCGTTTCCGGTATGCCGAGACAGCCGAGCACAAACGGGCTCACGAAAAGCTGAAGGGGCAGGTGGTGGACTTCATCACCAAGTTCAAGTCAGGGCGGGCCGAAGTGTCCATGGACCTGATGGACTTTCTCAAGGACTGGCTGACCTCGCATATCCTGAAGACGGACAAGCGCTACGTTCCCTTCATGAAGGAACACGGCGTCCGCTGAGCGATGTCTGGCAAGTATATCTTTGGGCGGTCCTTGGGCCGCCCTTTTTCTACCCATCAGAGTAGGAGGGAGCGCGATGGACAAGGTGAACCTGGCAGACAAGCTGGCCCTGATCTCCGGGCAGTGGCAGGCCAAGGTGGTTGGAGAGATCAACGATATGTACGTGAAACTCGTCAAGCTTGAGGGCGAGTTTCTCTGGCACAGCCACGACTGGGAGGACGAGATGTTTTTCGTGGTCGAGGGAGAGATGGTCATGCGCTACCGGGATCGCGACGTGATCATCGGCCCCGGAGAGTTCATCATCGTGCCACACGGGGTGGAGCACATGCCTGTGTGCCGTGAAAAGACCAATATCATGCTCATCGAGCCTAAGGCCACGGTGAACACGGGCAATGCGGGTGGTGAGCGGACAGTCGAACCGGAGTGGATCTGATCGAAAGGCGCGACGGGCTCAAGGTGCCTAGGCTTCCGCCTCCAGGTCCTCAGTGCAAATGCATATATTCCGACCCTTGGCCTTGGCGACATAGAGCGCGTTATCCGCGAGTTTCAGGAAGTCGTCACTGCTGGGGAGGTTTCCCAAGGGGTCTGGGGTGGCGCAGGCTACGCCCAGACTCACCGTGATTTGGACCTTGCGGTCGTTGGAAAGGTTGAAGACCGCGGCCTCGATGGCTGCTCGCATCTTTTCCGCCACGGCCATTGCCCCTTCCCTGTCTGTTTCCGGCAACAGCGCTACCAGTTCTTCGCCGCCATAGCGGGCTACCAGGTCCGAGGAACGTTTGGCCTGTGTAACGATCTTGGCGGTTTCGCGAAGCACCAGATCCCCTGCATCGTGGCCAAAGGTGTCGTTCACGTCCTTGAAGTGGTCGAGGTCGAGCATGATGCAGCTGATGTGATGGCCGTAGCGCCGGGAGCGGTCCATCTCCGCTTCCATGCGAAGGAAGAAGGTTCGGCGGTTGGGCAGGTCCGTAAGTACGTCGGTGCTGGCCAATTGTGATATCCGTCTATGGGCGGCTTCCAGTTCTCGCATGATCCGCTGAATGAGTAGATAAATCACGCTGAGCAGGGTGAGAAGCGAGAGAGCACTGAGGAGGACGATCACGGTCAGGTCAGTGCGAATGGTTTTTTTGACTTCTGAGATGTCGAAGGCCACGGAGATGGTCCCGCGGATGTCGCCGACATGGTAGCCCTGCTCGCCGTGGCAGGTGAGACAGCTTTTCTCGGTGAGAAGCGGAGCGGCGTAACGGTAGGTAAAAATACTGTTGTCCTCTGTCTGGCGGTGAAATTCCCTGTCGCCACGGTCAAAGGCTGCAAAAGCCTCGGTCTCGAATTCATCAGGTACGTTGTTTGGATTCAGCGGGTTCTTGCTGGTGATGCGGAAGGTGACCAGGGAGGAATCTTCAGCTAGTTTGGATATTTCCCGGGTCATGATGGCAGGATTGCGCAGGGTGAAGATGCGCCCGTCCTTGGTGGGGACGTCT
>JAHJKV010000371.1 GCA_018822065.1 Pseudomonadota bacterium | reverse complement strand
TTGGGCCGACCATATCACGGTCTGGACCCAGGGAGGTTTGTCCCAATCCGAATACTGCCGTCGCCATGGGCTGGCTGTTTCGACCTTCCGCTATTGGCGGAGCAAGTTCGGGGAACAGAGTTCGCAGCGCGGACCTGCGTCATCAGCGGACACGGCCAATCCTGCGGCCATAGTTCCCGTGCCCATGCATACCGGAGTCATAAGATGGCCTGCGGGAGGGGCCCAGGATCAGGCTCCTCTGCAGATAGCGGTTGGTAATCGGTATCGTATCGAGGTCCACGGAGACTTTGCCCCTGCGTTGCTCGGCAAGGTCGTTCGAACCCTGGAGCGGTTGGGATGAGCCTGCTCGGATCCGACATCCGGGTCTACCTGGCGGTGGGCACCACGGACATGCGCAAATCCATCGATGGCCTCTCGCTGCTTGTGGCAGGGCATTTGGACCTGGATCCGTTCTCTGGCCACTTGTTCGCCTTCTGTAATCGTGCCCGGACCATCGTCAAGATTCTCTATTGGGATCGAAATGGGTTCTGTATCTGGCACAAACGGCTCGAGCGTCATAGATTCCAATGGCCCAGATGCGAGGAAGAAGTTTTGGCCATGGAACGTCGTGAGTTGACCTGGCTGCTGGATGGCCTGGATCCCATGGCCGTGCGCGGACACCCGTCACTAAAATACACAGAAGTGCTTTAGATTACACAAAAAAATTGTTGCAAAACTGGGAGGTTGGTATACAATTGTTCCCATCATGGACATCGCCAGCCTGCCCGAAAATACCAGAGCACTCAAGCAGCTTATCGCCGATCTGTTGGTCGGGCATGAAACTGTCATTGCCGAGCGTGAAGCCACTATCTCTGGGTATAAGGCTGATATCGCCGACAAGGACCAGTACATCTCCCAGCTTGAGGAGCAGGTCAGACTGCTCAAGGCTTTGCAGTACGCGGCCAAGTCCGAGAAGACCCGGCCGCATCATGGCGAGGAGCAATATTCCCTTTTCGACGAGGCCGAGTGGGCGGCTATGCGGGAAGAGACCGGTGAGGCCGCCGAGGAGCCCCGTACCGAGGTGGTCCCTCATGCTCGCAGGAAGGCCGGTAGCAAGCCAATCCCGGAGGCCTACCCCCGAGTAGAAGTGGTCCACGACATCCCAGAACAGGACAAGATCTGCGGCTGTGGGGCGGCCCTGACTCGGATAGGCGAGGAGGTCAGCGAGAAACTGGACATCGTGCCCGCCAAGATCCAGGTCATCCGCCACGTCCGACCGAAATACGCCTGCCGGACCTGTGAGGGAGTTGAAGATGACGGCCCCACAGTCCGGACGGCTCCCATGCCGCCCCAACTCATACCCGGGGGCATGGCCACGGCCGGTTTGGTGGCCTATGTCGTGGTCAACAAGTTCGTGGACGGGCTGCCCTTCTACCGTCAGGAACGGATGTTTTCCCGGCTGGGCCTGGACATTTCCCGGGCCACCATGTGTAACTGGGCTCTGCAGGCGTCCCGGGCCTGCGGGCCGCTCGTGGACGCCCTGCACAAAGAGATACGCTCGGGCCCGCTCATCAACATGGACGAAACCACAGTGCAGGTCATGAAAGAGCCTGGCAGGAAGAATACCGCCAAGTCCCAGATGTGGGTGGTGTGCGGTGGACCTTCCAGCACGCCCGTGGTCCTCTTCCACTACGATCCGAGCCGGTCGGGCAAGGTAGCCGAGGATATCGTGGGAAATTTCCAGGGATACCTGCAGACTGATGGATATGCGGGGTACAACGCCTTGGGAGCCCGTGAAGACATCACCCATTTAGGCTGCCTAGCGCATGTGCGGCGGAAGTTTCACGATGTGCTCAAGACCGGTTCGAAGAAGAAAGCCGGTACGGCTGAAACCGTGGTCAACCTCATCGGCAAGCTGTACAAGCTGGAGAAACAGGCTAGGGAAGGCAATCTCGATTTCGAAGAGATCAGACTCATGCGCCAGGAGAAAATCAGGCCGATCTTGGACAAGATCAAGATCCTGCTGCTCGCCCGGGGCGGGAGCGTTCCGCCCAAGAGCCTGCTGGGCAAGGCCATGTCCTACGCCCTGGGCCAGTGGGATCGCATTGAGGCCTATCTGCAGGACGGTCGACTATCTCCGGACAACAACGCTGCCGAGAACGCGATCCGCCCCTTTGCCGTGGGCAGAAAAAACTGGCTCTTCTCCGGCTCGCCCCGTGGATGCAAGGCCAGCGCTGCCCTCTACTCCTTGGTCGAGACCGCCAAGGTCAACGGGCTCAACCCCTACGAGTACCTCCTGCATGTCTTCGAGCAGATCCCACATGTCAAGGGAGAAGAGGACATCAAGGCTCTGCTGCCATGGGCATTGAAAAAAGAGGGGAAATCAACATAAACCGTTCAAGAAACCTTGGTGTGTAGCCGGGTGGGTCAGATTATGCGCTTACAGAGCGACTGGAAGAGTTCAGCCAGAGTGCTGCCGGAGTCGTACAACGAGAGCAAAGCTTTCATGTCCTCAACTATATCTCACCAGACAGTATTATTCTGGCTTCGGTACCAGAAGGCAAGCGTCCCGAACTGATCGGTCTGGACCTCAAAACCCTTCCGGGTCGAGCGGATCTTCATCGAAGGGTTCAGACTACAGGCCTCCCTTTAGCCTCCCCCCCTCTCATGCTGACCACGGGCGAACCAGGCATAGTTATATGGTTTCCCGTCGGATACTCATCCAAAACACAATCCCGATCCCTTGCGATGCTTGCGGGCACCATACAACTGGACACCCTATTTCAAGAGGCAGTCCGAGCAACCACAGTGGATGATTTTGAATTAACTATATTGATAGACCAAACAGAAGTGTTTCGATCTGGGACGGACGCCCCTGTGGTTGAAGACATAGTGTCTCGGAAGAGTTTCTCGATAGCGGGTAGAAATTTTACTGTTATTTGCCAACCTCTGATGATGGGGAGTTTTCAAAGTGTAAGCCAGAATAATAGAAATCACTTCTATCACGGCATAGGCTCTTCCACCTTTGCGGCACTGTCCTTGCTCCTGATGGTCATCCTCATACACAGAAATCAAATACAAAAATTCCATCTTAAGGAGAAACAGATGGAATTAATTTCTCAATGGGATCTCATGACTGACCTTTTTGAAGGTGTGCCGATTGGGATGACTCTTTGGGAAGCTGATGGATCGCTTTCCATGGCCAACGCATGTTTTATGAGTATGATCGGGTATTCTTTGGAAGAAGTGGACACGTTGGAAAAATGGCATCATCTTGCTCATCCAGACCCTGAATACCGAGACCAAGTCTTAAAAGAATGGCAAGAAGACAGAGGCGTTCCAGCCGAGACCAAAGATCTCTGTAAAATCCCAAGCGTCCGGGAGCGTCAGGTAACATGCAAAGACGGGAGCATCAAAATTATCGAGTTTCGAGCTGCTTTTTTTGCGAACAACACGGCCCTGGTCGCCCTCACCGACATCACAAAGCGCAAAGTAACAGAAATGGCTCGCGAAGAACTCATCTCAGAATTGGAGCGCTTCACATACACTGTTTCTCACGATTTGAAATCGCCAATCATTACTATAAAAGGTTTTTTGGGTAAGTTGGCGCATGACATAGAAAATGAGAATCGTGAGAGTATCCAGAAGGACATCGAACGCATTGACATAGCCGCAACCCGTATGAATCATCTTCTTGATGAGTTGCTCAACCTTTCCCGTATCGGCAGACTTGGCTTGACGCTTGAGGAAGTAAATCTGGATGAAGCTGTAGCTGAAGTGATTGAAACATTGCACAGTCAGGTTTCAGAAGCCGATGGATCCATTAGGGTAGAAGGTCAATTGCCAACAGTCATGGCAATTTCTGTTCGAATTCGAGAAGTATTCCAAAATATTATCGAAAATTCATTGAAGTTCACGCGTCAGGGCGTGGCTCCTGAAATTGAAATCGGAAGTCGACTTGAATCTGGAAAAACTGTTTTCTATGTAAAAGACAATGGGATTGGCATTGACCCGCGATATCACGACAAAATTTTTAACCTCTTTGAACAATTAGAACCTGACAAGCGAGGGACTGGCATCGGTCTAACCGTGGTCAAGCGTATCATTAAACATCACAATGGCTCCATTTGGGTGGAGTCTGATGGGGAAAGCGCAGGTAGTACATTTTACTTCACCCTGTCATGAATCTCCGGTTTTTTCCGTGTCCTTCGGTTTGTTCGAAGACATCGGTTTAGCCTATAAAGCTGTTAACCAAAGATTCGCCGCTGAGTGTTCCAACAAAGCGAAACCATATCTCTGGGCGGAATTAAGCGCACTCCCCGTCTTAATCCGCATTTCACAGCGATTCGGCGCAGGTCGTCGTAGCAGGATGGGGAGATTTTTTACGTCCCTATTTGCGTCCGTGGCAACATTGCTTTGGGGTCGGCCTTTCCGTCAGTGATTGCGTCGTCTTGAAGATACATCTGCAGCCATGCGCAAAACAAGATATCCGAATACGCCTGCTACAACCGAGGCTATGAGAACGGCGACTTTGGCCAATTCTAGGTGTTGGGGTTCGTTTCCGAAGGCCAGGTTGGCAATGAAGATGGACATGGTGAAGCCGATTCCGGCGAGGCAACTCGCGCCGTATATCTGTATGAGACCCGTATGGCTTGGGAAGGAAGCCCAACCCAACCGGTTGACAAGCCAGCATATCCCCGTGATGCCGACCTGCTTGCCAATGATTAAACCAGCGATAATTCCCAGCGCTTCGGGGTGTAGAACCCGAGCGGCCATGCCTCCTGGGATGGCGACTCCGGCGTTTGCCAGGGCAAACAGCGGCATGATGCAAAAGGACACCCATGGGTGCAGGGTGTGTTCGATGTTCTGCAAAGGAGTGGTCGCCGCCGCATGCGCGTCTTCCAACGCATGGAGGGCTGCTTGCTGCTCCTTGTTCGTGAGCACGGTCTTTCCAGGAGTGATAGCATTTTCAAAGACAATGGCCGTATTCCACAGTTCCTCAACAAAGCTGGAACAGTCCATCTTGGTGCTGGCAGGAATGGTCATGGCAGCCAAAACTCCGGCAATGGTCGCATGCATGCCGGACTTGAGGAAGGCCAACCAGACGACGATGCCCAGCAGGAGATAGGGCAGGGAGGAGCGCACTCCCCATCGCGTGTTGAGCAGTGCCATGATCACCAGAGCACTGACGCCTACGGCCAGGGCCGTCAGATTGAGCTTGGCCGTATAGAACAGGGCGATGACCAGAATGGCACCAATATCGTCGACGATGGCAACAGCAGTGAGAAAAAGCTTCAAGCCGGTGGATGCGCGCTTGCCAAGCAAGGAGAGGACACCCAGGGCAAAGGCGATGTCCGTGGCCATGGGAATGCCCCAGCCTTTGATAGTGGGTTCCCCAGTATTGATGACCACGAAGAGGATTGCCGGGACGACCATTCCGCCCAGGGCTGCGGCTATGGGCATGACTGTCTCACTCGGGGTGGAAAGGCCGCCGACGAGGAATTCTCGCTTGATCTCCAGGCCGACCACGAAGAAGAAGATAGCCATCAAGCCGTCATTGATCCAAAGGAGTGCACCTTTGGAGAGTGTAAATGGGCCGATTCCTATTGTTATGGGGGTCTTCCAGAGGGCGTGATAATTTGTGGCCCAAGGGGAATTGGCCCAGACGAGGGCAACGATCGTGCAGACAAGCAGAATGATGCCGCCCGCGGCCTCGATTTTGAAAAAGGCTTCGAATGATTTGAGCAGGGTCGAGCTGGATGTGTCCGGTTGGGGCTTGTCCATCGGGACCTCCTGGAGAGGATTTTTCTCATTGTGCCAAGGTTGAGGACATGATGCAACGCCCTTTGACAAAGAACTGTATTCACGATGCAAAAACACAGAAACCGCCTTGCGGCGGTTTCTGGATATGTAATGGGAATAATTCCCTTTTGATGCTGGCGTCCCCAGGGGGATTTGAACCCCCGCTACCGGCGTGAGAGGCCGGCGTCCTGGGCCAGCTAGACGATGGGGACGTCTGGTGGTGGGCCGTATTGGGCTCGAACCAATGACTCTCTGCTTAAAAGGCAGATACTCTACC
Organism: Pseudomonadota bacterium; assembly: GCA_018822065.1. GTDB lineage: Bacteria > Desulfobacterota > Desulfovibrionia > Desulfovibrionales > Desulfovibrionaceae > JAHJKV01. The sequence goes on along the minus strand of JAHJKV010000371.1, from coordinate 17,567 downwards.
GACTGAGTTAACGGCCCAGAAGACCCTCCAAAGAGGAAAGTCTTGATACAATCCACCATTACTACTGTCAAGGCAAAAATACCAGTTTCTTCTCTAGACAATGTCTAGCTGGTAATGTGCTGAGATAATAGGAGATTCACGATTTTTCTTGCATTAAAAAAAAGCGTGTATTAGTATCCCACCTCTTTTGCTGAAATACCCCTTCCCCAAAATAGTGAGGAGACATCATACATGACTAGAAAAGACCGTACTGAGGGCATTTATTCTCGCCGAGAGGTGCTGGACGAGTCCGAGCGCAGGCAATATTACCAATTGCAGCTCAAAGAGCTGTTGACGTATGCCTACCGATATTCCGAGGACGTAAAAAAGCGGTTCGACCGGGCCCAGTTCAACGTGGACAAGTTCAAGGTGCTGGCGGATATCAAGCATATCCCCATCATCAAGAAAAAAGAGCTTATCTTCCTGCAGTCCATGGGCCCGCGCCTGGGCGGTCTCTTGACCAAGGACCTGGGCGAACTGCGCCGCGTGTTCCTCTCTCCCGGCCCCATCTTCGACCCGGAAGACCGCACCGATGATTACTGGGGTTGGACCGAGGGCTTCTATGCCGCCGGTTTCCGCTCCGGCGACGTCAGCCAGATCACGCTGAACTACCATCTTGCCCCGGCTGGCCTGATGTTTGAGGAACCCCTGAAGAATCTCTCCTGCGCCGTGATCCCTGCCGGTCCCGGCAACACCTCCAGCCAGATCGAGATCATGCAGAAGCTCCGGGTGACCGGTTACGTGGGCACGCCCAGCTATCTCATGCACCTGGCCCAGAAGGCCGAGGAGATGGGCCTTTCCCTGCGTAAGGACCTCTTCATGGAAGTGGCCTTTGTCACAGGCGAAAAGTTCTCCGAGAAGATGCGCACCACCCTGGAGAAGAAGTTCGACTGCATCATGCGCCAGGGCTACGGTACTGCCGACGTGGGCTGCATCGGCTATGAATGCTTCCACAAGACCGGCCTGCACCTCAGCAACCGCGCCTTTGTGGAAATCTGCCACCCGGACACCGGCATTCCCCTCAAGGACGGCGAAGTGGGCGAGATCGTGGTCACGGCCTTCAACAAGACCTACCCGCTCATCCGTCTGGCCACTGGCGACCTTGGCTACCTGAGCCGCTCGCCCTGCCAGTGTGGCCGCACCAGCCCCCGCCTGGGCGGCATTGTCGGCCGTGTGGACACCACGGCCCGCATCAAGGGCATGTTCGTCTACCCTCACCAGGTGGAGCAGGTCATGGCCCAGTTCGAGGAGATCAAGCGCTGGCAGATCGAGGTCACCAACCCCGGCGGCGTGGACGAAATGGTGCTCAACATCGAATCCGGCTCCTTCAAGCGAGAAGACGAGTTGCTGCATACCTTCCGCGAGCGCATCAAGCTGCGCCCCATTCTCAAAATCCTCGCCCCCGGAACCCTGCCGCCGCAAATCCGCCCCATCACGGACAAACGCAGTTGGGACTGATCCAGGCTGGCACATTGCCCCGACCATAGGTACACTCCCCGAAGGCCATCCTTCGGGGAGTTTCTTATTCACGGATGGACGGAGGTAGATCATGAAACAGCGCTGCTCATTTTGGTTGGTCCTGCTGGCCCTGCTTGTCATGGCCGGGTGCGCCTCGGTGGAAACACCACCGCTCTCGGTCTCTTTCCTGCCCGAGCGGGGCGAGTTCATCGCCGAGGACGGCACGCGTATGTCCTTCCATCAGGCCCTGGGTCTGGCTGCGTCCGCGGACTATGTCATCCTGGGCGAGGGGCATAAGAACCAGTGTGACCACGACATGCAGCAGCGGGTGGTGGCTGGTCTGGTCCAACTGGGCCGGGCTCCGGCCCTTGGCCTGGAGATGGTCCCCGCAGACCTGCAACCGGTTCTAGACCGGTTCAACGCAGGCGAACTGGAACCGGCGCAGATGGAAAAGGAACTCGACTGGACCGCGACCTGGGGCTATCCTTTTTCCCTCTTCGCCCCTCTGTTCGAGGAGGCTCGACGCTCCGGCTTGCCCTTCGGGGCTCTCAACGCGCCCAAACGGCTGACGGGCAAGGTGCGGGAACAGGGAGTGGAAGCCCTAAGTGAAGAAGAGAAGAAATATTTTCCTTCCACGATTATCGGCAGCCTTCCGGAGCAGGAAGAGATGCTCCGTTCCACCTTTGCCATGCACGGTGATATCGATTCCTTCAAGACCCGAATTGAAGGGTTCCTGCTGGTCCAGTCCATCTGGGAGACCATGATGGCCGAGCGGGCAAACGCCCTGCGTAGTCAGACCGGTCGGCCCGTGGTGGTCATCGCTGGATCCGGGCATGTGGACTACGGATGGGGCATTCCCCGGCGCATCCAGCTCCTCGACCCCGGCGCACGGGTGGTCACCCTGACCCCGGTGCGGGACGTCTATCACTACTCAAAAGAGCTGGGAACGGCTTCTTTCTATTGCCCGGAGGGCTATACGAGCCGGCTGGGCATGACCCTGGAGGTGCGGCAGTCGCGGCTGGTGGTGGTCGAGATTGTCCCGGCTGGCCGGGCAGACCTGGTCGGTATCCGCCCTGGCGATATCCTGATCAAGGCCCAGGGACGGAGCGTGCGGCAATTAATGGACCTGCATGGCGCGGGCAAACTGGCCCATGATACCAACAAAGGACTGCTCCTGGTCTTTGACCGCTCTGGCAGGCGGGTAGTGGCCGATCTGGGCAAGTTGGGTATACCAGCAAAGAAGGCAGCCAATGAAAATGAATGATTTCAAACAAATGTATGCGATTGTGCTGTTCATGCTAGCTCTGGCTTCCGGGGGGTGCTCCGCGGGGCCGGACTCCCTGGCTGAACTGCTTCCCGCCCAGATGGAGGGGTGGCGTCTGGACCAGGTGATAACTGGCACAGATGCCATGAACGCAGTGAACAGGCTGCATGCCTCGACCATCCAGATGGAGGATGCGGCCATTGGCCACTATTCGGGTCGCTCCGGTCCGATGACGGTCTGGATTTCCAGGGCAACAGGTGCAGCAGCCGGCCGCGAGCAGGCCATACTCATGCTGGAAAAAATGATGCGCACACCGGACACCCCTTTTTCCAATTCATCTCACGTCCAGGAGGGAGGGGTCGATGTGTATCGGGTCGAGGGCCTGGGTCAGGCGCATCTAATTTTTGCCAGGAACGCGCTTGTGTACTGGATCAGCCTCGACCCAGCCTTTGAGCCCGTCGCGCTGGAGGCGTTTTTGAGGGCCGATTGAGGACAGACGGTAGGGCTGGGAATTTGAAGCCCTCAAATGGTCTTGCTTTTCAGAGGTTCTGTTTTCAGGTACTCAGCCCTCATGCCAGAATTGCCTGAGGTGGAAGTCATAGCCCGAGGGCTGAACTCGTCCGTGACCGGTCGGCGCATCGATCGGGTGGAGGCGTTGTGGCCCACCTCTATTCGCGGCAGTGCCGAGCGTTTTCTGGATCTCGTGACGGGCTGCACCATCGATTCGGTCTCCCGCCGAGCAAAACTGCTCCTGCTGGAGCTTGCCCCCCAGCGGACCCTGGCCGTTCACCTCAAGATGACCGGGCGAATGGTGCACCACGAAGCCCCAACCCCGGCCAAGCACGATCGTATCCGTTTTTTTCTGGACGATGGCAGCATCCTGACCTTCGCGGACATGCGTCGCTTCGGCTACCTTGCGGTGTTTCTTCCCGGAGAACTGGAGTTGTGGGATTTTTACAATGATCTTGGTCCAGAACCATTGGAGATGACCGTGGAAGCCTTTATAGCCCGTTTCCAGGACAGCAAGGCCCGGATCAAGGCGTTGCTGTTGGATCAAAGGATCGTTGCGGGTGTTGGCAATATCTACGCGGACGAGTCTCTCTTCCTGGCCGGAATCAAGCCTCAATCAGTGGCCAAGGATATCGAAAAAGCGCGTCTTGCAGCTTTGTTTGCCCGGCTGCAAGAGGTATTAAGGCGTTCTATACAGGAAAACGGCAGCTCAATTCGGAATTACCGGGATTCTGGCGGCAACGCCGGGGCCTTTCAGAACCTGTTCCAAGTCTATGGACGGGGCGGCGAGCCGTGCCTACATTGCGGTCAACTCCTCGATAAAATAAAAGTTTCTGGAAGAAGCACCGTGTTTTGCTCCGTGTGTCAATCCTGAGAAAGTGGACAAAGAAACAAGTGGTTTTATGATGTTTCGAGGCGATGCCGCAGGGGTAAGAGCTATCAGTAGCAAAATTAGTAATTAGAGAAAAACAAGAATTAATCTAGAAAAATTCTAGACTAACAATTTCGCATGGTTGTAAGAATATAGCTTTAACGAAGGAAGTTTTGCAATATGAGCGGTCAGGGCAGGGAAATAGCACGAAATACCATGGTGGTGGCTGGAGCGACGCTGATTTCACGCGGGCTAGGCTTGGTTCGCGACATGATCGTGGCCTTCACCCTGGGAGCCGGATTCATGGCCGACGCTTTCTTTGTGGCCTTTCGCATTCCGAACCTTTTGCGTCGCCTTTTTGGCGAGGGCTCCCTGACCATGGCCTTCATTCCCATCTATGCTCGGACCAGAGCCGAGCAGGGGGACGCGGCCGCTCATGAAATGGCCCGCTCCGCCATGGTCTGGCTGGTGATGATCCTGGTGGCGATCACCCTGGTCGTGGAGGTGTTCGCAGGGGGGGTGGTCTATCTTATCGCACCTGGTTTCACCAGTAATCCCGAATTGTTCGACACGACAACAGCCTTGCTTCGCATCTGCTTTCCCTACATCATCCTGATCAGCGGGGTGGCTCTCTGCATGGGGCTTTTGAACGCTTCCGGCCATTTCATGGCTCCGGCCATGTCCCCTGTCCTGCTCAACCTGACCCTGATCATCGGTGCGCTCACTGGCTATTATCTCGGTCTGTCCGTGGCTGAGTGCATGGCCTGGGGGGGTCTGGCCGGCGGATTTCTGCAATGGCAGATGCAGCAACCCTACCTGAAACAGCAGGGGTTCACCTGGCGGGGGGCCTGGTCCTGGCGTGATGCAGGCGTCCGGCGCATGGCCCTGCTCATGCTCCCCACAGTCTTCGGCGCCGCAGTCTATCAAGTGAACATTCTGCTGGGAACCCTCCTGGCCTCCTATCTGCCCGAAGGAAGCGTTTCCTATCTCTATTATGCGGACCGATTGGTGCAATTCCCCCTGGGCGTGTTCGGCATCGCCGTGAGCACGGCAGCTCTGCCGAGCCTTTCGATCCTCGCGGCCGAGGGAAAAGGTGAGGAATTCTCCTCTACATTGCGGTCAGCCATGGGGTTGACGCTCTTTATCGCACTCCCGGCGACAGCGGGACTTGTGGCTCTTGCCGAACCGATCATCGCCATCTGCTTCGGGCGCGGGGCCTTTACGCCTGAAGCCGTGCATGCCACTGCCATGGCCCTGGTGGCCTATAGCGCCGGGCTGCCTTTCATCGCTGCGGCCCGTCCGCTGGTGGCGGCCTTCTATGCCCGTGAAAACACACGAACCCCGGTGCTTATCGCCGTAGTCAGCCTGGTCATCAACATTGGTCTGGGTCTCGCGCTCATGGGACCTCTGGCCCATCTGGGGCTGGCTCTGGCCGTGAGCGTCTCTTCAGCTGCCAATGCCCTGCTGCTCGGCCTGGCCCTGACCAGGAGCGATGGTCACAGCCCCATTCCTGCGTCCATGATCAAGAGTATGATCTTGTCAGCCGGAATCTTCCTTGGAGCCTGGCTGACCAGGGAAACATCCTGGTACTGGCTGGCACTTATCCCGTTTTGGGTGGCTATCTATCTGGTTGTAAGCCGTCTGATCGGCATGCGTGAGACGGATATGTTCCTGGATATCCTCAAACGTCGCATGAAACGTCGATCCAAGGCTTGAACGCACAGATAGCAAAGGACGATGGTATGAGCACGGCCGAGGACATCCTCAAGCGGCGGACCTACTTCCCTCGCGGTCTGAGCCAGCCGACTGATGGCTATCGCTTCTCCATCGATGCCTTGCTGCTGGCCAGTTTTGCCAGTCCCCCGGAACATGCCTGTGGCCTTGACCTGGGCACAGGGTGCGGGGTGGTTTCATTGGCCTTGCTGTTGTCCCAAACCACCCCGAACCTGCACCTGACCGGTCTTGACCTGCAGCCGGAGATGATTCAAAGAGCTCAGGCCAATGCCCTGCTTTTGGGATTTGAAAGCCAGACTGATTTCATTTTAGAAGATATTTCGTCATACAGACAGCAGGAAAACAGCCTGGATTTTGTGGTCGCAAACCCGCCATACCGCCGTCCAGGACAAGGACGGCTGAGCCCGACTCCAGGGCGGATGACAGCCCGGTTTGAAGACCAGGCGGATATACATGCCTTTGCCAGGGCCGCTACCCGTGCGCTCAAGGACAAAGCCCCTTTCTACCTCGTCCACCTGCCCGAACGTTTGCCCGAGGTCCTTAAGGCCTGCGCCTCTGCCACGCTGGAGCCAAAGCGGTTGCGGTTCGTGCACAGTCGGGAGGACGAACCGGCCAGGATCATGCTCCTGGAGGCGCGAAAGAACTGCGGCACCGGGCTCGTCGTGGACCCTCCCCTGACGCTGTACAAGGGTCGGGGGGAGGCCACAGAACTCAGCGAGGCTGCCCTTGCCTTTTGCCCCTTTTTGCAGTGCAATGCCAAAACAGAATAAGGAGAATGCATGAACGACGCGGACATTGTTAAGATTCTCGCGCCGTGCGGTTTAAGCTGCGGTAAATGCTGTGCTTTTTCCGGTGGCGAAATCCAGCAGGGTGCCCGGATGTTGGCTGATGGGCTTGGAGAAAACTTTGGGGTCTATGCTCGGAGATTTGCTTCAATGAATGGAATTTTTGAACATTATCAGAAATTTCGCGACCTGCTGGATTTCTTCGCAGAAGGTTCCTGTTCCAGTTGCCGCGACAAGGGGTGTCTGTTCAAGGAGTGTAAGGTCACGGCGTGCGCGAAGGACCGCAAGGTGGACTTTTGTTTCCAGTGCACAGATTTTCCGTGCGACTCTCACGGGTTTCCAGCTCCCCTGGCCGAGCGGTGGCGGGCAAACAATGAGCACATGAAAGCTGTTGGTGTAGAAGAATACTACAACAAAATCAAGGATAAGCCGAGATATCCATAGGTTGCTATTGATGTACACCCCAACAAGACCCCTACGAAGATAAGTCTCTATGATTCATAAGATTGTTCTGAAAAACTTCCTAGCCCACAAAAACACCGAGCTTCGGCTCGGTCCGGGCATGACCGTGCTCACGGGGCCGAACAACAGCGGCAAGTCCGCTGTGGTCGAGGGATTGCGCTGCGTGGCCCAAAACCCCACGCCCCGTCATTTCATCCGGCATGGAGCCACCGAGGCCCGGGTCACTGTGGAAGTGGACGACGGCACGAAAATCACCTGGATCCGCAAGAAAGCAACGGTTATCTACGAAGTGCTGCGACCAGGAGCAGAAGTGCCGGAGGTTTACCGGAAGCTCAAGAAGGGGGAGGTGCCGGAAGAGGTCCTAGACCTGCTTCGTCTGGATCCCGTGAACCTGGAATCGGGCCGGGCAAACGAGCGTAGCGTCGACGTGCACATCGGCAACCAGCGCAAGCCGATATTTTTGCTGGCCGACGACAGTGCGGACACGCGCATGGCCGAATTTTTCGCAGCCTCTTCGGAGAGTGCCCATCTTCTGGCCATGCAGAAACTGCTCAAAAACCGCATCCGTGAAGCCAAGACTGAGGAAAAAGGCCTGCTTCGGCGCATGGATGGTCTCGCAACAGACCTGGACCGCCTCGTCCCATTGCCGGATCTCTCCCTGGAACTGGCCAGGGCGGCGGAGATGGACGAGGCCACCCGACGTTCCGGCCAATTCCTGCCCCAGTTGGAAGCCATGCTGGACAGAGATCGAGCCTTGCGGTCAACCTTGGACCGGTCCCAGGCCAGGAGCGTCCAGATGGTGGGACTCGCGCCCCCCCCCGTCATCCACGACACCCCGGCCCTAGAACAGGTGCTCGGGTTTGTGGAAACCTTGGGAACACGAATTGCTATGGGTTCCAAGCGTCAACTGGCCCTGTCTTCCCTGGCCGAACCGCCTGAACTACACTCCACAACCCTGGTTGCAGAGATTATTTTAAAGCATAATGAATTGACATCACAAGTCAAAAAACTTGCGATCAGGTCAAGCGAACTGGCCAATCTGCAAGAACCTCCAATGCTGTTTGATGAAGAACCCCTGGCGGGTCTGCTCCGGGATATCCAAGGCGTGAAAGCCCGGCAGGCCCAACTTGCCAAGGTCCTTGAGGCCAGGCAGACCCAGGTGGAGTCCCTGCGGACCGAGATCGAGGCGCGCATGGCCGAGATAGGCGATTGTCCTCTCTGCGGAGCCCCGCTCAAGCCCGGTTCGCTCCTGGGCAAGGAGGGGTCATGAGCCTGCCGGTCATCCAGGCCAAGGGCCTCTTCCTCATCGGCGACCCCCACGTGGCGGATTCCTCGCCAGGGCAGCGGCTGCCGGGCTACTGCGAGCAGATCATGGGCAAACTCCGCGCCTGTCTGGACCGGGCCGAAGAAACCGGCATGGTCCCGGTCATTCTGGGCGACCTCTTTCATTGGCCACGGGACAACTCCAACTCTCTGATCGTGGAGCTTATCGAATTGTTTCGGAAGGTTCGACCCTGGGTGCTGGTGGGCAACCACGACAAGTACCAGGCTCGGCTGACCACGGACGTGTCCATGGCTGTCCTGGTGTCCGCTGGAGTGGTCCGGCTGATGCAGACCGCAGGACCACAATTCGAACTGCAAACCCCCGAAGGCTCCGTGCTCATCTGCGCCACACCTGATGGTTCAAAGCTTCCCAGCCTGTTCCAACGGGACGACCAGTCGCCGGAAAAGGTGATCTGGCTGGCGCACCACAACATCCGGTTTTCGGAATTTCTCGACCGAGCCCAGCGGATCAAGGAGCTGCCGGGCGTGGACTGGTTGATCAACGGGCATATCCATCGGCCCCAACCCACAGTGACCACCGGCCAGACCACCTGGGCCAACCCAGGCAACATCACTCGCCTGACCTTTTCCCGGCGATCCAAGGAGCGCGAGCCCGCCGCCGCTATCTGGACCTGGGGGTGCGAGGATCTGGCGCGCTGGGTGGTGCCACACCTGCCTTTTTACGATGTCTTCCCCAACCAGGACTTCCCGCCGGAGCAAGAGGCCCAGGACCGTGAATCTCTGTTCATGGAAGGCCTGGAGCGTTTGGCTTGGCGCAGAACCCAGGAAGGCACCGGGCTCAAGGAATTTTTGCAAATCAATCTCAATCCGGAGCTGCCCGAGTCGCGGCTCATTTGGGAACTTTACCAGGAGGTTGTCCGTGAGCAACACTGACCAGGCATTGCAGCAGGAGCTGAACCGGCTCAAGACCGAACATCAACGCCTGCGCGAGGAAAAGGTGCGCACCGAGCAGGATGTGGCCAATCTGACCCGCCAGTTGGAAGAGCTTCAGGCCCGTGCGGAGCAGGAGTACAACACCTCCGACCCGACAGAACTACAAAAGCTTCTGGATGAGAAACGGGCGGAAAATGAAGCAATGGTAGGTGAATACCGCGCCCACCTGGAATCAATCCACAAGGGACTGCAGGCTGTCGAGATCCAGGTGCATGGTTCGAAGGAGGACCGGTAGATGACCGAGTCCACGGGTCTCACCCTGCGGGACCTGGAGCGTCGTCATACCCGCTTGACCGCCCTGGGCGAGGCCAAACACGACGAGTACATCCGCGCCATGCGCCAGCTTCGGGATATTCGTGCATTCCTGGCTCTGGCCCCAGACGCCGTGGCTCGAATGGAGGAACTCTCTTCGGCTCTCTTCGGCGAAATTCTTGATGAAATCGAGACCAATCTCTCCCATGCAGTGCGTGAGGTCCTGGGCCAGGACCGAACCGTGAGCACCCTGCGGGAGATCAAGGGCAACCGTTTGACCGTGCACTTCCAGATCTATTCCGGCCAGGATCAAGAACAAGTGGAGGATATTCTCACGGGCCAGGGGGGGTCCGTGGCAAACATACTCTCCGTGGGCCTCCGGCTCATCGCCCTGTCCCAGCTCGATGAGCACCGCCACCGGCCTTTCCTGGTCCTCGACGAACAGGACTGCTGGCTCAAGCCTGAGCTGGTACCCGTGTTCATGAAGCTCATCTCCCAGATTGCAGAGCGGCTCCATCTCCAACTGCTGGTCATCTCCCACCACCCCCTCGATCGCTTTTCCGGCGCAGCCGAAAGCATTCTGGCCCTGCGTCCCGGTCCAGACGGACCGACCCTCGACGCACTGAAGGATTGGGCGTTGTAATACTGACTGACGGACAAGCACCGTCAACACAATTGCCCGAAAAAATTAGATCATCATTCACAATTTTTAAATCTATATTTTGATTAGAAATAATAATGTTCTGACCGATCATAAAGAAATCTAAGAAGATATGAGCAGAAAAAGAAAAGAATCCGGCAACGCGGGTTATCGGTAAGCGAGCACTTCGGTTTTTAGAGATTCCAGGGTCGCGGCAGCCGGGCCCTGGAGAAAGATGTCCGTGATGACGTCCGTGTAGGCCGACGGTCGGATGTTCACCTCGATGACCGTGGCCCCGCTGCGGTTCTTTGCATAGTGGGGCAGTCGGGCTGCGGGTTGCACCTCGCCGGTGGACCCGATGATCAACATCACGTCACAGGAGTGGGTCGCCTTGGTCGCTCGCCGCATGGGCTCCTCTGGGATGGGCTCCCCAAAGAAGACGATGTCCGGCTTGAGCAGTCCGCCGCAGGAGCGGCAGTGGGGCGGCAGGGTCTCCAGGTTCACAGTCTCGTATGGGCATTTGCGCCCGCACCCGAGGCACTCCAACTCCCGCAGGGAGCCATGAAATTCATATATCTCCCGGCTGCCCGCTTTGTAGTGCAGGCTGTCGATGTTCTGGGTGATGATAGCCTGGAGCCTCCCGGCCTGTTCCAGTTTTGCCAGGGCTAGGTGAGCCTTGTTGGGCTTGGCTTGGCCCACATGCTCATAGAACAGCTCGCGGATCTCCTGCCAGGAGTCCTCGGGATGGCGCATAAAATACTGCTTGTGAAACTTGTCCGAGTCGCGGGTCTCCCAGAGTCCGCCCGGGCCACGGAAGGGGGCGATGCCGGACTCCACGGAGATGCCCGCGCCGGTGAAGGCCACCAGCCGTTTGGAAGCGCGGATGATCTCCGCTGCTCGTTTGATGTCGCTATGCAACGGGTTCGTCACGTTGCGCAACCTCAGTTTCCGTGTGCTGCTAGCAAAATCTGTCCCTGCACCCATCGCATGATGTCGGCCTTGGCCATGGCCCCAGGCTGACGGGCGATCTCCTTGCCATTCCGGAACAACGCCAGAGTGGGCACGCTCATGATGTCGAATCGACCCGCCAACGCCTGCTCCACCTGGGTGTTGACCTTGAAGAGCCGTACTCCGGGATAGAGCGCTTGGGCTGCTTCCGCAAACTGCGGCCCCATCATCTGACAGGGGCCACATCCCGGCGACCAGAAGTCCACCAGCACCGGCACACCGGACTTGAACACGTGGCGATCAAAGGCCGAAGCGGTGAGTTCCAGGGGGGAGGGGGGATACACCGCGCCCTTGCATTTGCCGCAGACAGCCTTGGCCACCTGGGACAGGTCGACCCGGTTGATGGCTCCGCAGGAGGAGCAGACAATATGTGGATGGTTGGACATGGAGTTTCTCCTTTGAGGGGAAGGTAAGGTCCGTAGTGTGATTGGCAATTGGGAGGGCCGAAAAAATTTTCGAGTGCCTCCGGCGGCCAAAGGGGCCTTGCCCCTTTGGAATCCCTTTTTGGGCTTAGTGCTTAGCTGCTGATAAGAAAGGATGCGGTTGCTTTGGCGATGACATGCGTCGTTGCCATAATTTCACTTTCGAGAAAACAGATCCGCTTGCCCTTTTTGGCTATCCAGGCGCTGGCGATCAATTCCTGATCACGCCGGGCGGCTGAAAAATACTTGATGGAAAAATCGATGGTTGCTGTATGTTTACCCTCCTGTTCCTGAAGGTTGGCAATGGCGACATGGGCCATGGCCTCGTCCAGCAGGGTGGCGATGATCCCGCCTGCGATGACGCCTGCCCCCTGGATGAACCCCTCCTGGAAGGGGAGACGCAGGATGGCGCGCTCAGCGGTTATGCTTTCGATCTGAATGCCGAGCATCTGAAACAGCGGATTGACCGTCTGCCCAGGCAGGGCAAGAGCTTGCAGGTAGTTCATGAGGTGGAGGGGTGTTTGAGGGTGAAGACGACACGGGTGACAAGACCGGAGCCGGATTTGTAATACAACAAGGCGTTGTATTCCTGGGCCGGGGTATAGACGCAGGTCTCGGCAAGGTATTCATAGGCGCTGATGACCAGGGAAATGATTTCGTCGATGATTCCTCGCTGGCCGGGCACGGGTTCAGGCAGGGCCTCGACTGTTCCTCCGAATTCGTCGATCTTTGAAAACCACTTGTCGAGCCGCTCCGGGATGGAGTTCAGGGTGATCAGGGCCGGGAAGGTCACGGTCACCGGGTCATGGGCCACGCCCATGGCTTTGGAAAGGGAGCGGTCAAAGAGGAAGGAGTCGATGAACTCGACCGTGTCCGGTACTATTTCGTCTGGCTTGGGCGTATAGCGGCCCGTTCCGCAACAGGCGGAGAAGAGCAGGGAAACAAGGCCCACAAGGACCAGGGCACGCAGAAAGTGTTTTTTTTTCATGGCCGACTCCTTGGTCAGGGTGGTACCAAAGATAGAGGAAAATGACGCTAAAGGCGAGAGCCGGGAGGTCACGCAAGTGCCCAAGGTGCGTATGTTGCGAATGTCAGGATTGCTGTTGACGGTTGTGTTTGTCCTGGTGTCCTGCGATCCAAGCCCTTCGAAACCCTCGAAGGGGTTCGTTGTGTTTGCCAGTGATGAGAGCAGGTTCACATTATATTATCCTCAACCATGGAACCTGGAAGAACGTTTGGGGTCGGCTGTGGAAATTGCTACGCCTCCGGCTTCGGTGGTCATGTGCCGCGCCCAGGTGGTGCAAGGCGAGGACCCTCGCGATGAGGGCCTGCCTGAGCGGCTCGCCAGAACAGGGCGGATGGTTCGGTCGATGACGAAAGGATTTGAGTTGATTGAGGAATCAGCAACAACACAGGATGGTTATCAACGTATTCGAATCGATTTCAATGTTCAGGCCGAGTCGGGAAAGCACCGCTCGGTCTGGCTCGGTCTTTTCGGCGAGGGTCGGGTGCTGGTTTTGCGCGTGGTCGCCCCGGCCTCAGGCTGGGAAGAGGTGGCCCCCGCTGTCGAAATCATGCTCGACTCCTTCCGCCCGCTCCCCTAGAAAAAGCCCCGCCAGGGGCGGGGCAATCAGATGGGACTGGCCAAGGCGTCCTTGGACGCCACAAATTTTTCCTCACTTGTACGTGGGAGACTTCTCAATCAAGTCCAGGATGATCAGCGCGGTCTTCATGTGCTTCATGTTCTGCTCCGTGAGCTCCTCCAGAATATAATCCTTGAGGGGCGCGATGGCATCCCGAAGCCTATCAATGCCAGTTTCTTCAATTTCATAGGCAGCTTCCAGTACTTCCAGGAACAGACTCTCTAATTCATCGTCATACTTTGTGTAATACCTAAGCGCCTGCCTTGCAGTCAGAATACCGTAAACAACGGCCTCGATTTCCGTATAGTCTCGTCCCCAGACGTCGCCAGCCTTGAATTCCGGCTTTTCTGGCGGCGAGAGGTCGTGCATTCGCCGCTCTCTGGCGCGTCGGAATTCGTCAAGCGCGATTACTTGAGCCATCAGTTCTCCCCTTTGATCCGGGCATGGATAGCCCTGGACCTATCCTCTCATCGGTTGTCCGGCCAAATACTTGAGAGCGTGTGTGTCTTCCTCGACCTCTTTTGTCGGGATGGCGAATAGAGGGTAATTCCCGTATGCTCTTCCCGGAGGTTTCCATGCGACTGGACGTACCATTCATTCCCGACCCCGACTATGCCCGGTTCCTGAGGACTCTGGGCGACCAACTGGGGTCGGTCCATTTCAGCCTGCACTCCCCCCAGGTGGCGGATGCCCGAAATGTCATGGAACCCCACGAGGCCGGTGCTATCATCGCCGCTCTTGGGGAACTTCCCGGCGTGGACCGCTACCTGCTCGTCAATGCCCGCATTCAGGACCCGGAGCGCTATTTTGACCAGGCCCACCTGTTTCGCACTGTGGAAATCCTAAACCGGTTTCGGACCGAGGCAAATCTGACCGGTATCGTCTTTGCTGACGCTTACTACCTGAACGCCCTGTCCCGCACCGCGCCGGAGGTCTGTCGCTCGCTCCAGGCCGTGCCGAGCGTGAACTGCATGATCGACTCGGCCCACCAAGCCTTTGCCTATCTGCGCCTTGTGGAGCAGACAGCCTTTGCCCCCCCCGCCCGGCTGGTCCTCGATCGCAGTCTGAACCGTGACCCCTCGCGCCTGGCCGAGGTAACCGCAACCATCCGCACCCGTCGTCTTGGCCTGCGACTCCTGCTCCTGGCCAACGAGGGCTGCCTGTCCCACTGCCCCTACAAACCCGCCCATGACGCGCATCTGGCCCTGGTCCGCATGCCCGGTTGCAGCGACCGCACCTTTGCCATGAACCGGGAACTGGGCTGCCTGGCTACCCTGCAGGACGAACCCTGGCGGCTGTTCTCCTCTCCCTTCATTCGCCCCGAAGATGGCCACCGCTTCACCTCCCTGGTGGACGGGCTCAAGGTCTGCGGCCGCGAGCGGGGAGGGCGGGTCTATCTGGAACGGGCCGTGACCGCCTATGCCCAGGGGGCCTACACCGGCAACCTGCTCTCCATCATGGACACTCTGGGCGAGTTCGAAGACCGCTGGGATATCCCCAACCATGAATTGCCGCCCGATTTCCACGACCGGGTCACGGGCTGCCACGGCGATTGCTCCACCTGCCCCATCTGCCGCGATCTTGGCAGCCATGTGCACACCAAGGAGTTCCGGCTCCCGACGTACCAGGCAGGAAAGTGAGATGCTCTTGACCCTCAAAATCCTGTTGCTGGCCCTGAGCCTGATCTATACGGGCATCTGCCTGTTCCTCTTCCTGTTCCAATCCCGGATGGTCTATCTTCCCTACAGCGTCCTGGAGGCCGACCCCTCGAACGTCGGGCTGGCTTATGAAGAGGTCCAGCTCCCGAGCGGCCCTGAGACCGTCCACGCCTGGTACGTCCCGGCACAGCACCCTCGTGGCACGGTCCTCTTCTGCCACGGCAACGGCGGCAACATCTCCCACCGGCTCGACACCCTGGTCCTCTTGCACCGGCTGGGCATGAACACGCTCCTCTTCGACTATCGGGGCTATGGCCGGAGCACCGGCACCCCCTCGGAGCAGGGGACCTACGCGGATGGTCAGGCCGCCTGGGACTGGCTCCTGGCCCAGGGGACCCCTCCAGAGCGCATCGTGCTCTTGGGCCGCTCTCTGGGCGGGGCCGTGGCCGCCCGTCTGGCCGTGGAAAACGCCCCGGCTGCCCTAGTCCTCGAATCCACCTTCACCTCCGTGCCGGACATGGGCGCGCGCCTCTATCCCTACCTGCCCGTGCGTCTGCTCTCGCGCTTTAGCTATGACACCCTCGCCCGACTGCCCAAGGTGCGCTGCCCGGTGCTCATAGCCCACAGCCCAGCCGACGATATCGTGCCCTATGCCCTGGGCCGAACCCTCTTTGACCGCGCCTCCGAACCCAAGGCGTTCTTGGAGTTGACCGGCGACCACAACTCCGGTTTCCTGCTGACGGGTGAGGCCTATGTCAACGGTCTTGACATCTTCTTTACACAAGCATTGAAGGCTGATTGATAACTTTTCGATAATAATGACGGAACCGAGACTGGAGGGGTGATGTATGTGCTGCTGGCTGACCTGATCCTGGTCGTGCATGTGCTGTTTGCGGCCTTCAATCTCCTCGGTCTGGTGGCAATATGGGTCGGCGCGGCCCTGGGTATGGGCTTTGTCCGCAACCGCTGGTTCCGGGGCTTCCACCTGCTGGCCATGGCCGTGGTCGTGGCCGAGTCTCTGGGCGGGGTGGTCTGCCCCCTGACTCGCTGGGAAACCTCCCTGCGTCATCTGGCCGGGACCGGTCGAGCCTACCACGGTTCCTTCATGCACCATTGGGCCCGGCAGTTCTTCTATTTCGACCTCCCCCCCGAGGTGTTCACCCTCCTCTATGTCCTGTTTTTTGCGGCCATGCTCCTCACCCTCTGGCTGTTCCCGGTGCGCTGGCAGGGTCCGGACCGGCCCTAGACGGCAGTTCTTGCCGGGCAGTTTTTTCATAACAAAGTGATTTCATGACATTTCTTCTTGGGCACGGTCTTTGCTTTGTCAGGGGTATTCCCAAGGAGGACTGCAATGAAGATCGGAAGTTTTGAACAGCAGGCGTTGAATATCCTGACTCCGGAAAATCGGGTAGCCAGGAACAAGGCCGAGACCCAGGTAGCGGAATCGAACAGGGAAGCCGCCCGCGCAGACCCGATGCAGGGCATGAACATCGATTTTTCCAAGCTGGGCGAAGCCCATTCCCTGGATGCCGACCGGGTGGCCGCTCTCATCGCCGACCCCTTCGGCGACGAGTAGTTCCTCATCTCCCCCTACAGAGTCAAACCCGCTTGCGCTTCAAGGTGCGAGCGGGCTTTCGGCTTTGATTGCAGCCCGGTAACGCCCGGCGTCTGCCCCCCCTGCCCCGAGCAGTTATTTTACCTTGCGTTCTGGTCGTCTTTTTCTGGACACCATGTTTGGGAGGGCGTAAGTTGGAACTGTATTGGTATCCCGCCTGGACTGGTCGAAACGGATGATTCCGGGCGACTGGCATCAACCTCTGACGGAGGGTAGGGGGAAATAGAAACCGACTTTTTTCCAAACTCGTGGCGAATTGAGTCGCCCCAGCCCAGAAAGAGCACTGTGCGCGAATCATGATTTCCGCAGGCCGCCATCGGTTCAAGTCCGAAGGGGTACCGGGGAACAAGCCGTATTGACCGGCAATGCGCACTTTTTCTTTGTCAATATTCCAAAAAATACCTTCATATTTTCCATTTTCATGCTCAAATCCTGCTTGACCGCAGCATTTGAGTGCTTATATATTGATTGTGGGAGAGCAAGTCTCCCTGAGAATACCGGCCGGGAACCCTAGCGGAGGGTGTAAAAAAATAAAAGCCCGGACAGAAAAATCTGGCGAATCGAGTCGCCCCGAAGAAACACAAAGCGCAGACGCAGTCCTCTAGGCCGTAGAACCAGAGCCGGGGACAGCCGGAATAACCGGCAAGTCTGCGCATCTTCGTGCGCTCTGGGATCGGCGCTGGCGTCGTTGCGGCGAAAAGTTCAAACCCTCACGTATCGGAATACGCTTCGGGCTTGAGCTTTTCTTGCGCCTAGCCAGCTCCGATCCCAGAGCGCACGAATGAGGGGGGCTGCGGACAGCCTGAAACAAGCGATCTTTTTCTTCAGAAACAACAGGCGGAGAGGAGGTTGCCGCAGTGTCGCCGCAATCCCTGTCCTGCTTCTCAGGAGAGGTAGGGAAAGAAGTCTCTATCCTCACTCAGCAAGTG
>JAHJKV010000370.1 GCA_018822065.1 Pseudomonadota bacterium | reverse complement strand
CGGGGTGATGGGATAGATGGCCGCTGTCTCGCTCAAAGCGTAGGCCACATGCGCCGCAGCGTTGTTGCCGTCCATTGTTTTCATTTTCTTGGCCATATCGTTCCCTCCTTACAATTGGGACACCACTGTTTATTCCGAGCGTCTCGCCAAGGACGCTTCGTTTCCCGATGAAAATTCCGTGGTTTGAATGACTTTCACTTTCGCAAAGACTGACACCGTCGAGATTACCACCCCCTTGGGTCCAGATCGCAGGCGAAACATCTGCTCCGCGTCCTGCATGCATACCCTCGTCCGACTCGATACCGTAAGACTCCATAACACTGGAGAGCACAGCATACAGGTAGGATTTATTCCCATATTGCGGCTGGCCTATGGTAATCTAAGGATTCATCGCCATTCAAGGCACCGCCAAATCCGGTCGCCAGACAGGACCCAACGCACTCTCATGACGCTCTTCCAGAGCATTTATACCACACCTCTCGCCTCAAACACCATTCCTATTGCGGCGAGAGGGTCCAACGCCTAGTGCTCCCCATATCGATGGCGATACAACGTCCGTTGGCAAATGTCGACCACTGCGGTAGTGAAAACAAAGACATTTTGAACGTACCATAACCAGAAGACCGGCGACCATGACTGTTACCACACGCCACCCAGAACACGCGCCCGCGAGGCATATACCTGTCGCCATCCTGGCCACGGTCCTTTTCTCCACCCTCGGAATCGGCCTGTTTTCCTTCACCCTGCCGCTGTTGAGCCTGGACGAACGGGTCAGCGGTTCCTGGCTCGGCTCCGCCTTTGCCGCCTATTTTCTGGCAAGACTCCTGGCCGCCCCCCTGGCTGGCCGGTGGGCCGACCGCTCAGGACCACGCAGCCCCCTCATTTTCGCTTCCCTGACCGCCTGCCTGGCCCCGCTGCTCTCCCTGCTTGTCCCTGCCCTGCCCGCGCTCTACGCCGCCCAGATACTACTCGGGCTGGCCGGAGGCATACTCAAGCCCGTGGGTCTGGCCGCCCTGGCCGCCTCTTTGCCGGAAGAAAGCCTACCGCGCTGGTTCGCCCGGCACACCATCAGTTTCAACATCGCCGTCTTCCTGGGACCGCTCCTTGGCGGGGCGCTTTACCTCAACCGGAGCCTGTCCCCTGTGGCCTGGGGGCTTCTGGTCTGCATGGTCCTGACCTTGCTTACTGTCCTGCGCTTCATCCCCGGTAATCTTCGCACCGCCTCAACCTCCGAACAACCCCAGCACGCCGCCAACCGCGCTGGCCTGGCCGTCCTGCTCGTGTCCATCACGGGCCGCACCCTGGGCATCGGGGCTCTGACGGCATTCTATCCCATGCTTCTCGCCCAGACCCTGCCCGCCAACGGCCTACTCCTGGGACTGGTGTTCACCGTGGCCAACCTGACCGCCTGCCTGGCCCTGCCGCCCCTCTCCCGCCTACTGGCACGCCGGGACTACCAGTTGACCGCGGCTTTTGGTATGCTTGTCAGCGCCCTGGCCCTCTTCGCCCTCGGGCATGGCCTGGAATATTGGCACTTCCTCTTGGCCGGAGCGCTCATGGGCCTGGGAACCGCAGCCTCCATTCCAGCATCCATGACCCTGGCAACCCAGCTCAGCGCCGACCGGGGCCGGGTCTTCGGCAGCGCCCACATGGCTGCAGGACTTGGTTTTCTCCTGGGACCGCTCCTGGGCGGCTTGGCCGTGCAGTGGAGCAACGAGGTTCCCCCGGCCCTGGAACTGGCCGCTCTGGCCGGCATGGCCCTGACCCTCCCCATGCTCCTACGCGCCCTGGGCCAGCGTCCCTGGTGGAGCCGGGCTTACACAGGATTGACCACGGCCCTGGCAGGCCTGCTCCTGGCCGGGCTCCTGGCCCTGACCTCCCTGCCCGGCATGGACAGCCCCACCCAAGAAAACACCTATCTCTTTACGGACACGGCCATGGGCACGGTGGTCCGACTGACCCTGGAGGCTCGTAGCCGGGCCGAGGCCGGACGCGCCGCCAAGCAGACCTTTGCCCTGATCCGAGACTTGCAACTCGACCTCGACCACCGCAATCCGGAGGGCTCCGTGGGCCGCATCAACCGGGCAGCTGGCAGCGATTTTATAAAACCAACGGCCCTGGCCCTGGGCCTGATTCGGCGCACCTTGGCCTTCAGCCAGACCACGGGTGGCGTCTTCGACCCCACAATCGGCGCCCTGACCACCTCGCCCCTCTACTACGTTCTGGACCAGAGCCTGGCTGAGGCCAAGGCCGGGCTGGTGGACTACCGGCTGGTCGAGGTCACGCCCGACGGTCTGGTTCGGTTGCAAAAGAAAGGCATGGCCCTGGACCTCGGCGGCATCGCCAAGGGCACCATCATCGACGAAGCCGTGACCGCCCTGCGCGCCAGGCACATCAGGGCCGGAATCGTCGAGGCGGGGGGGGATTTCTATTGTTTCGGGGCGCGAGACTGGACCGTGGGCATCCAGGACCCGCGCGGAGAGGGAGTGCTCTCCACCCTGACCGTGCGCGAGCAGGCTGTCTGCGGTTCCGGCGACTACCGACGCTATGTCCTCCTGCAGGAATCTGGCGGCCCCCAACGCCGACACCACATCATCGACACCGCCAACATGCACTCGGCAACGGCGAGCATCGGGGTCACGGTGATCGCCCCCAGCGCAGAAGAGGCCGATGCCCTGGCCACGACCTTGTTCATCATGGGGCCTGACCAGGGACTCGCCTTTCTCGCCTCCCATGCTCCGGGAAGCACGGCCCAATGGGTGGCCGAAGACAAAGGCGTGGTCGCGACGGACCGGTTCCCCCAATGATCACCCTGTTCCTTTTTGGTGTCAGTTCTTGAAACTCAACCCATCCCTTGTCTTTTTCAACTGCTGCACGTAGATTTTCAAAGTAATAGTACCCTGAAACGTCAGAGGAAGCTGTGCCGATTACAATCACCACCTTGATGCGTACCCTGGCCCTGGTCTTCCTGGCCCTGGTCGCACTGACCCCCGGCTGCACCGACTCAGGACAGCCGGCCTCTCCCGCGACCCCTACCCCGGGCGTCACGGCCACCGAAATCGTACTCGGCTCCTCCCTGGCCCTCACCGGCCATGCCGGATATCTCGGCACCCAGACCCTGCGCGGGGCCGAGGCTTATCTGCGCTACGTCAACGAGAACGGCGGCATCTATGGCCGGTCCATCCGCATCATCTCCAGAGACGACGCCTACGACCCGCCCCGCTGCCTGGCCAACACCCAACGCTTCCTCATCGACGGCAACATCTTCTCCCTGTTTTGCTACGTGGGTACCCCGACCACGGTGCAAGTGCTCCCGCTGCTCGACGATGCCAAGGTGCCGCTTTTGGGCATGCTCACCGGGGCAAACGCCCTGCGGGAACCGTTCAACCGCTATGCAATCAACATCCGGGCCTCCTACTACCAGGAGACCGGCACCGCCGTGCGCCATCTCGTGGAAGACCTGGGGATCAAGCGCATCGCGGTTTTTTACCAATACGACGCCTATGGCTTCGACGGTCTGGTGGGAACCGAACTGGCCCTGAAGCGCTTTGACCTCGAACCAGTGGCCCGAAGTTTTTACATCAGGGGCACCCTTGACGTGGAAGATGGCCTGGAAAAGATCATGGCCTCG
>JAHJKV010000369.1 GCA_018822065.1 Pseudomonadota bacterium | reverse complement strand
CGGTGAAGGTGCTTCAAGAGTCCATGATCAACGACATGCTCCGCCGGACCGAGTTCATGGGAGAACAACTGGCCACGGTTGATCCTGAAAATGACGACCGGGCACAGAAACTTGAGCGACTCAAGGACCTGCTTGAAGAATTCAAAACGCCACCACTCGAGGGCGTGCTCCAATAAACAGAAAGGGGAGGCCGCGTGCTTCCCCTTTATCATTCTTCTCAATCGCCCCACTAGCTTTCCTTTTCATGTGCGTGCAGCACACCGTTTAGATTCTGTAGACTCCTGACTGTCGAATCTTCCATACAAAATACGTTACTGCCGAATTTCAACTCCTCTTTTCTGTCTACTTGCGGAAGAGGGGAGTCAATTGTCGACATTGAGGTTATTCCTGGCGCGTTCAGGTCGTGTTTATTCGATGCGTGTATCCAAGAGGGAGGGTTTTGGCTGGCATCAATAGCTGGGAGCTAGGATATCTGAATGGTTCTGTTGCTCAGATAGGCTGGAAAAATTTGTTGTTGATCAGTTGATCATTTGTTTCACCTACGTACTTGACAATGTCCTTTCTGTTCGGTATTTAATCGGCAGTTGAACAACGTTGAACAGTTGACTAATGGACAACATGACGCAAACATTCATCAGCCTGCGGGAGATTGCCCGCCAACTCAACATCCCCCCATCTACTGTGGTCTATTACAAAGATCGCTTTGCCGAGCATATCCCCTCCCAAGGTGGGGAAGGGCGACGCAAGCGTTATCCTGCCGACGCCATTGAAATCTTCAGGAGGATTCGCGAAATGTTTAACAATAACTGGTCAACCGAGCAGATTGAGCAGGAACTTGCCGCCCCTGGGCGCACAGATCGGCGCGTCGATGCAACAGCCGCGTCCTTTGCTTCTCCTCTTTCTTCAGGGGGATTCAACGATGCTTCGGCCGTGCTGGCCAAGGTTACAGACCTTCTGGAAAACCAGTCGTTGTTCAAAAGCGAGGTGCGTACCTTGCGTGATGAAATCGCAGAGATGCGCAAGGAGCGCAGTGATGAAAAGAGCCGGTATGGTCAGGCTATCACTGTCATGGAACGCGAGATGGAAGAATTGCGACACGCCAAGGAGCAATTGGAGCGGATGCTGCGCACGGGTCGTTCCGGCGGAACGACCAGCGCTAAGGCCCCCCAATTCCCCTCCGAGGACTATCTCGCCAGGCCACTGGTCATCCGGACCTCGCAATCCGAATATCTTGGCGTGCTGGGAAAAGTGCGAAAACATTTTGCCCTGCGAGATTTTGTCTATCTCGTGGAGACCAACGCCAGTGGGCGCAAGGTGGATTTAAATTGGGAGAAACAGGGGAAACAATGGACCCTTGTGGTAACTCTGGAGGAGCCGGAACAGGAACAGCATTTCATCCTTGTCACACAGGAAACCACTACGCCAAACAAGAACCGGGTCACAGAGATAGTTCGGCTGAATGTCAATGGGGCCGATGTTCCTGATTCACTGTTGCTCTCACTGTTTAAGAAGATCAAAGATACGTTTGACCGGCAGAGTCAATAGAAGATCACTAGATACGCTATATATTGGCTATATTTGTTCTGGAAAAAATCTTGATTTTTCTGTCGCTTTCCTGGTATGAAGCCTCACATACGTTAGGAATCTTGGAGGAAACATGCCCCAGGTAGCAGCCAGAATTACCCATGACCATGAGAAGTGGCTCAAGGAGTATTTCAAAACAAAAAGCGCAGGCGCGGAATTCATTCTGCCCTGGGCCGTCGATGTCTTTTTTAAGACAATTCGTAATGTTTCCAATGATTTCTCAATGGCAGAGCTGAAGACTATCCTTGAAGCCCACAAGGAAGTTCGGCTTCTTCCAAACCAGTCAAAACAGGCCTATCTGATGCTCCGCGTCGAGGAAGCCTGTGATGAAAAATCGGTCCACATCCAGCACGGTGCGAGCAAGAGCAACCTAGAAGTGAAACTGCGCAGATTGTCAGACCTCCAGGCCACGTCCCTCATGATTTGGGCTACGGCCTTCTGGACCTCGCGCTCCTGGAACGGCGTCTCCATCGACGACTACGTCAAACTTTCCTGCGGTTGATTTTCCTCTACCAGGATATTCCACCCCTCGCCCGGTGCACGGGCGAGGGGTTTTGTTTTTGTCCCCCCGCGTTTCAGGGTGGATTTCTTTCCCGTCTCATGCGAAGAGGTTCCTATGAACGATATCCCCTGCATTCTGACCATTGCCGGGTCTGATTCCTGCGGCGGAGCAGGCATTCAGGCCGACTTGAAAACCTTTGCCATGCATGGGACCTACGGGGCGAGCGTCATTACGGCCCTCACGGCCCAGAATACCCTGGGTGTGGACGACATCCACGCCGTGCCAGGCCGGTTCGTCGCCCAGCAACTCAAAAGCGTGCTCACGGACATCAACATCCGTGCCGCCAAGACCGGCATGCTCCTTTCCCAGACCATTATCCAGGCCGTGGCCCCCTTCCTGAAGCAGAAAAAGTTTCCCCTGGTGGTGGACCCGGTCTGCGTGTCCCAGTCCGGCCACAAGCTCCTGGAGGATTCGGCGGTCCAGGCCATGGTGGAGCGCATCTTTCCTCACGCCGACCTCCTCACCCCGAACCTGCCCGAGACCGAGCTTTTCACGGGCATCCGCATCCGCAGTAGTGACGATGTGGACGCTGCCGGGAAAAAATTCCTGGCCATGGGGCCCAAGGCCGTGCTCATCAAGGGTGGGCATGACGAGGGCTCTGTGGCCGTGACCGACTGGCTGGTGCTCCCGAACCAGAAGCCGCTGCCCTACATGCAGCCCCGGGTGAAGACCCGGAACAACCACGGCACTGGCTGCACCCTTTCTGCGGCCATTGCCGCCCAACTCGGTCTGGGACTCGACGTGCCCAAGGCCGTGCGTGCGGCCCAGCGTTACCTGAACCTGGCCCTACGTTCCGCCTTTGACGTGGGGCAGGGGGCCGGGCCTCCCAACCACTTGGCACCTCTCCTGCGCGAACGTGGACGGGAGGATACTCTGACGGCCCTGGATGCCATCGGTTATTCTCTCTCCCTGGTTGACGGCCTGTCACGAATGCTTCCGGCAGGGCTGGCCAATGTGGGCGTGGCCCTGTCCTATGCCGAGGAGGCTTCTGACGTGGCCTCCTTTTCCGGGGGGCTGGTGCGTGGCCGCAGCGGACACATCGAGGTGTCCGGGTGCCCGCTGTTTTCCGCCAGCCCCGAAACTGCCGCTG
>JAHJKV010000368.1 GCA_018822065.1 Pseudomonadota bacterium | reverse complement strand
GCCGATGGAGGGCAGGGCCTCGCCCCGGAATCCGAAGGAGAGGATGGTTGAGAGATCGCCCACCTCAAGGAGCTTGCTTGTGGCATGGCGGGTGACGGCCAGTTCCAGCTCGTCCTGCGGAATGCCATGCCCGTCGTCCGCCACCAGGATCAGCCCCCGCCCGCCCTGCTCGATGGCCACCTCCACCCGCGTTGCACCGGCATCAAGGCTGTTTTCCACCAGCTCCTTGACCACGCTGGATGGGCGTTCGACCACTTCTCCGGCGGCGATCTGGTTCATCAGCGCCGGGGGCAGGATGCGTATGGGGCGTGTGCCGGGCATGGGTTGCGTCGCCCTAGAATGTCAGCTCGAAGCGCAGACCGATGTCCGGGCCGTCAGGCGTTTGGGAGAAGTCGAGGCCGACCTCGTAGCAATCGTCGGTCCACGAGAGTTTGATTGTTTTTTCCAGGTCTAGGCCCTGGTGCAGGTCCCGGCGGTATTCCAGACCGAGGACGAGATTCCGGGCGATGTTATAATTGCCACCCAGGCGAAGCACCTGGATTTTGTCCCGGATCTGGTACTTGTACTCGTCGCGGGTATCCAGGAAGTCATAGCCCAGGAAGACGTTGGAACCGTCGACGAAGGTGTAGCCCAGGGTGGTTTCGTTCTCGGTGATCTTGGAGAGATAGGGCGAATAGAAGGCCTTGGACATCAGGCTGAGTCCTCCGAAGGGGGAGATCATGACCTCGGCCAGGATGTCGGAGAAGGGGCGGCGCTTGTATTCGTCGAGACTGTCCTTGCGGGTGGCTTCGTTGTTGTCGAAGCTCTGCTCAATGCGAAGACGGGCAAAGTCCAGGTAGTCGCTGGCCAGGCTGGGGGTGCCGTCGCCAGACAGGGTCACAGTCTGGCGTTTGCGGTCCAGCACGTTGGTCAGGGAATAGGTGAGCTCGTTCTGCCCGAAGAACCGGTCCTGCTCGTCGAAGTAGGGCTTGTCGGTCTGGCCCGTGCGCCGGGGCTGGTAGTCGTAGCTTACCCGGGGGACGATGGAGTGTTTGATCGATTCCCAGCGGGACTGGCCCACATTGTCCACGTTCAGCTCCAGGGCCGGGTCCTCGGAAGGGTAGACCCGGGAGAGTTCCGAGAACATGGTGAAACCGGCGTTGAGGGCCAGGCTGGTCGGGTTACTGTCCTCCGCCGTGTTGTTGCCCTCGGTCTGGCCGCCGGCCAAGGTCTGGTTGCCGTCGGTTTGCCAGCGGTCGACATTGTAGAAATTGCTTTCCATGCCGATGGTGGGGATGAAGGTCAGGAAATCTGTTTTGAGGGGCAGGCTGACCTCGGGGTTGACCCGCAAACGCTGGCCCTTGGTACCCCAGTTGCGGTGGAAAGCGTCGAATTCGACCGTGTTTTCAAACTCCAGGGGCGTGTCTAGCAGGCTGTCCTTGAAGGTGAACATCCCGAGTTCCGGGAGGGTCTGCAGGGTCGGGTCGGATTCGTCAGGAGCGTTGCCGTTCCAGTATTCCAGGTTCTGGTTGTATTCGAGTTTCCCGGCCACGCCAAAACTATCGTAATCGCGAGTGAGCAGGGCAACGTTCGTGCGGACCGGATCGTCGGCGGGATTGATGTCCCGACCGAACTCGTCCAGCATCTCGTCGTGACTCCGTTTGTAGCCCAGGAATCCCTTGGAAAATTCTTTGAGGTAATCCTGGTCGCTGGCCAGGTCCAGGTCCACCATTACCCGCCAGGACGGCACCCCGAGATAGCCGTTGAACTTGCTGCGCCACCACCAACGGTTACGATTGGGGCGCAACAGACCATCGTCCCCCAACAGGGAGTCATCCTCGTCGTCGTTGGTGGAGGCGATGACCCGGGAATCGTTGAGCCAGTCGAAGCGCCAGTAGCCCTTGGTATGGGCATTGTTGGTGTGACGGAGCTCGAGACCCTGGCGGTAGCCGCGTGCGCTCATGAAATTTTGGTAGAAGGTCATGTCCATCTCGTCGTTCACCACCCAGTAGTAGGGCTGGGTGACGCCGAAACCGAATCGGTTCGAGCTGGAGAGTTCCGGCATGAGAAAACCGCTCTGGCGTTTGCCGCTGGCAGGGATTTGCATGTAGGGCAGGTAGGCCACGGGGGTGTCGCGGATGCGGAACGCAGTATGCCAGAGTTTGGCGTAGCCGTCCAAGGTGATGTCACCTTCCTCGGCCGTGAGGGACCAGGCTGGCTTGTCGCCCCCGCAGGAGGTGACCTTGGCGTTCTTGAAGGAGTAGGAATCGCCCTTGTATTTGTTGATGTACTCGCTTTCCAGGTACCGGTGAGCCTTGGTGACGAAGACCTTGCCGTTCTTGAGCCAGCCGAGCATGGTGGTCAGGTCGAACTCCGCTTCTTCCGCCTCCAGGAAATCTCCCACCCAGAGCGCCCGGACATTACCCTTGAGGATCACCCACCCGGTCTGCTTGTAGTAGCGGGCGAAGTCGGCTCGCAGGGTGTTTTCGCCGTCGGTGAAGGTGCACTCACCCTGGGCTTCGACGTATTCCGCGTCGTGGTCAGCACTGATGGAGTCTGCGGTGAAGGTCCATTTGCCTTTGTCTTCTGGACTGCGGGGAGCCTGGGAAAAGGTCAGGTCCGGGCCTTCGGCGTAGAGCTGTTGTTCATTCTGGCGTGGCAGGTCTCCGAAAAGCAACCAGGGCTGCCCTGCCGAAAGACAGAGCAGGGCCAGCAGTGCCACGGAGACGAACAACAGCCGCTGTTTCAAACTTATCCTCTGCTTCTCAGGTAGGGGTTGTCCTGGGCCAGGTAGTTCTGAACATAGTCGTGGGTACCATCTTCAAGGGAGGTGAAGGGGGCCGTGTATCCGGCGTCCCGGAGTTTTTGCATGTCAGCCTGGGTGAAGTATTGATATTTGTCGCGAATGGCCTCGGGCATTTCGATGTATTCCAGGTCGACTTCACGGTTCATGGCCGCGAACACGGACTGGGCGAGATGGTTCCACTGCCGGGCCTGACCCGTGCCTACGTTGTAGATGCCGCCCACATTCGGATGCTCAATGAGCCACCACATGAGGTCCACGCAATCCTTGACGTAGACGAAGTCGCGCATCTGCCCGCCATCGGGGTAGTCTGAGCGGTAGGACTTGAAGAGCTTGAGCTTGCCGGTTTCGTTGATCTGCTTGTAGGCCTTGCAGATGACGCTCATCATGTCGTTCTTGTGGTATTCGTTGGGACCGTAGACGTTGAAGAACTTAAGCGAGGTCAGGCGGTCCATCACCCCGGCCGAGAGGGCCCAGAGGTCGAAGAGCTGTTTGGAATAGCCGTACATGTTCAGGGGGCTTAAGGGCGCGGTGGCTTCATGGGCATCGGAAAAGCCAAGGGTGCCGTTGCCGTAGGTGGCTGCGGACGAAGCGTTGATGAAGCGCACGGAATGGTTCAGGCAGAACCGGGCCATTAGTTGAGTGTAGCGGTAATTGTTTTCCATGAGGAAATCAGCGTCAGGCTCGGTGGTGGCGGAACAGGCTCCCATGTGCACCACGGCCTCGGTCTCAAATGGGTCTTCGCCGCGCAAGAGATATTTGTGGAATTCGTCGCGGTGCAGGTAGTCTTCGTATCGAAGGCCCACGAGATTTTTCCATTTGTCCGAGGTGGAGAGATTGTCCACCACCAGGATGTCGTCGATGCCCATCTGGTTGAGTTTCCAGACCATGGCGCTGCCGATGAAACCGGCCCCGCCGGTGACAATGTACATGCACAACTCCTTGCGCCCCAAAGGGGGCTGCTATCTGTATCCGCCTAACCAACGATATTTACTTGGAATCATCCTGGTGTGCAACCACGCCCTGAGGGTGTGTTGTTGTGAAGTTTAAGCATTTCTTATGGTTGCATCGGATAAAAAAAACAAGAGAAAAAGTAAAATTTCTCAAACAAAACGCAGAGTGAAAAAAAAGAGCAAAGAAGAGTGTTAATGTGATTTCTTCCTTGCACAAAAAACCAACTTGATCTAAGATTCAAAAATATGACATGTGGACTAAATTTTTTCTACGAAATGAAACCCATAAAGGAGATTTTAACATGAGAAACTCGACCCGCTTCGCTGTTTTGGCGATTGCCTTGGTCGCGATACTGGCCTTCGCGGCCACGTCTTTCGCCGCCAAAG
>JAHJKV010000367.1 GCA_018822065.1 Pseudomonadota bacterium | reverse complement strand
GGGTGGTCTCCTTCGAGGAGTCCACGCCGCTTGAGCTGATCACCGCCGTGCAGCCCGACATCCTGGTCAAGGGCGGCGACTGGGCCGTGGACCAGATCGTGGGCCGCGAGGTGGTCCAGGCCCGAGGCGGCCAGGTCATCAGCCTGGAACTCCTCCCCGGCTATTCCACCACCGCGCTCATCGAACGCATCCGCAAAGCCTGACCTCGCCCAGCGCGAAGCAGAAGGGGGTTCCTCTCCTCCAACCCCGTAAACCAGATAAATAATCACTTGTTCCTCTGCTTGTTATGTTGACAATGCCATGGTTCAAGGCTACACAATGCGGCTCAAGAGGGATTCGGGCCAGTAGCTCAGTTGGCAGAGCCCCCGGCTCATAACCGGATGGTCCCAGGTTCGAGCCCTGGTTGGCCCACCACCAACCCTGTTCTTTTAGACATCTTGGGCAAGGAAGGTCTCTTGGCGGCACGAGCCACCCGAGTACATGACATATTTCCCTCCATTGCGGGAGGATCGGATGCTCCTTCAGGGTTAACCCTAAAGGAGCATCTTTCGTCAGGCAAAAAGGTGGAAAAGCAATGAATATCAACGGCATACTCGATGTTGTCCGTCGGCACGCTCCTGAGGAATATGCGGCAGATTGGGATAATTGCGGTATTTCTGTGCTTGGAAGTGTTGAAGAGGTTGGCCGGGTGGCTGTGGCGCTGGACCCCACCCCGGACTTCGTGCGCGAGGCCCTGGCCTGGGGGGCCGGGCTCATCGTCACCCACCATCCGCTCTATTTCGACCCTGTGGCCCCGAACCGGGACGGGCGGTATCTCGATGTGCTGCGGATGGTCCTGGGGGCCGGGTGCTGGCTCTACGGGGCGCACACCTCCCTGGATTGCCGACCCGACGGTCCGGCCAGCTGGCTGGGACGCGCCCTGGGGCTGCAGGATGCGCGGGTTCTTGAGCCGGTGGAGGCTGGGAGCGCTGTTGGCTATGGTCAAATGGGCAGGCTGCCCGCGCCTTTGGACTGGGCGGCCTTTACCGACCTGCTCGGCTCCTGCATCGACCGCGAGGTCTGGGCCGAGGTCGGGGTTAGGCCTGCGACTGTTTCCACGGTGGCCTATCTGCCGGGCTCAGGTTCGTCGGCCATGACGGCTGCGGCTCTTGCCGGAGCGGACGTGTTCATCACGGGCGACCTGAAATACCATCAGGCCCTGGAGGCACCGTTGTGTACCCTGGATGTCGGACATTTTTCCCTGGAAGAGGAGATGACGAGGCTTTTTGCAGCGGAGTTGGAGAGCGCCCTTGAAGGCGTCGAGGTCACATTTTTCCCGAGCGTTGATCCCTTCCGGTTCAGCGCGATTGTGCGGTAGCGGTAGTAGCCGGGCCGAGAAGCCCGATTCAATATACATCTTAGAACCAGAAAGGTGAGTACATGTATCAGAAACAGATTGAGCAATTGGTCATTTTGCAGAATGTCGATGACGAGATCATCATCCTGGAAAAAGAGCTTGAGGATGCCCCCAAGGAGCTGATCGAGCTTGAGACCTCCTTGCAGGAGCTTCGCGACCGTGAAACCCAGATTGACGAGAAGCTGGATATTCTCAAGACCCAGCAGGTCAAGCTGGACGATGAGATCGTCGAGGACGCCAGCCGGGTGAAGAAGAGCAAGAACAAGCTCATGCTTGTTGGCAACACCAAGGAATATCACGCCATGATGCGTGAGATGGACAGCCTTGAAAAGCTCAACCGCATGCGCGAGGAAGAGAAGATCGCCGTGGTCGAGGAACTGGGTCGCCAGGCCGAGGCCAAGGCCGAGATGACCGAGGAAATGGGCGTGGTGAAAGAGCAGTATAACGCCAAGAAAGCCACCCTGGACGAGCGTGTCGCCGAGGCCAAGAAGCGTCTGGACAGCCTGGGCAAGCGTCGCACCAAGGCAGGCAAGGTCGTCCCTGGTCCCATCCTCGGTCGATATGAGTTTATTCGCGAGCGCATGCAGAATCCGGTCATCGTCTCGGTGGCCGAAGGGGTCTGCGGCGGTTGCCACATCATGATTCCACCCCAGGTGTATAATGAGTTGCAGAAGGGCACGCAGATTCTCGGCTGTCCCAACTGTCAGCGGCTCATCTACTGGGAAGAGCACATCAAGAGTGAAGAGAAGCCCAAGGAAGAGGTGGCGGTTGAGGCTGCTGCCGAGGTTGTCGAAGCGACGACCGAATAGGGCTGTTCAGATTGACGTTTTGGAGTCGGACAGGCTGTCGCCGCGGCGCGTGCGCCGGGGAGGAAAGTCCGGGCTCCGCAGGGCAGGACGCTGGGTAACTCCCAGCGGGAGTGATCCCGGGAAAGTGCAACAGAGAGCAGACCGCCTGCCTTCGGGCAGGTAAGGGTGAAAGGGTGGTGTAAGAGACCACCGGCGGG
>JAHJKV010000366.1 GCA_018822065.1 Pseudomonadota bacterium | reverse complement strand
TTATCCGCGACACCCAGAAGACCACCTGCACCGGCGTTGAAATGTTCCGCAAGATCCTCGACCAGGGTCAGGCCGGCGACAACGTCGGTATCCTGGTTCGCGGCATCAAGCGCGAGCAGGTCGAGCGCGGTCAGGTTCTGGCCAAGCCCGGCTCCATCACCCCGCACACCAAGTTCAAGGGTGAAGTCTACGTCCTGAGCAAGGATGAAGGTGGACGTCACACTCCGTTCTTCTCCGGCTATCGTCCGCAGTTCTACTTCCGCACCACCGACGTCACTGGCGTCGTGACCCTGGAAGAGGGTGTCGAGATGGTCATGCCTGGTGACAACGCGACCTTCCTGGTCGACCTGATCGCCCCCATTGCCATGGAAACCGGTCTGCGTTTCGCCATCCGTGAAGGCGGTCGTACCGTCGGCGCCGGCGTCGTGACCGAGATCATGGAGTAGTCATGCGCATTAACATTCAGCTGCAATGCACTGAGTGCAAGCGACGTAACTATGCGACGCAAAAAAACAAGAAGAACACTACCGGTCGTCTCGAAGTGAAGAAGTATTGTCCTTGGGACAAGAAACACACCCTTCATAAAGAGACCAAGTAGATTCGACCGCAGGGGTGTAGCTCTAACGGCTAGAGCGCCGGTCTCCAAAACCGGATGTTGTGGGTTCGAATCCCTCCACCCCTGCCACTTTTTTCCGTAGGAAGCATTCACATGGCAAAAAGCAATACCAAGAATAGTGCACCTCAAGCCGGTCCTTCCGAACCCTCTCGGTTCATGGCCAAGATCAGTCAACTCTTGGATTTCTTCGAGGAATCCAAGGTCGAGATCAAGAAAGTGGTCTGGCCGAGCAGGAAGGAGACCATTGCCACTAGCGTGGCAGTGCTCATCTTCACCCTTGTGGTGACCCTGTTTCTTGGTCTTGTTGATGGCGGCCTTTCCTGGCTCGTCAATGTCATATTGTCATAACCTGCGGAGGTAGGGTCATGTCGGACCAGAAAAAAACCGCCTCTGACACACCGGTCGAGGCCGAAGCGAACATGGATGAAACCATGAACGCCGAAGCTGTGACTGACGCGTCGGAAGAACACGATACGAGCGCTAAGGACAAACCGGGCAAGTGGTATATCGTCCACACCTATTCCGGATTTGAACAGCGCGTTGAGCAGACCATCAAAGAGATGATGCGAACCGGACAGGACGCTGGCCTCATTGCCGAGGTCGTGATGCCTACCGAACGGGTCGTCGAGATGGTCAAGGGCGAGAAACGCACCTCGACTCGCAAGTTCTACCCGGGCTATGTTATGATCAAAATGGTCATGACGGACGAATCATGGCACCTGGTCCAGTCCATCCCCCGCGTGACCGGCTTTGTGTGTGGCAAAAACCGCCCCACGCCCATGCGGGATTCCGAGGCGGAGAACATCCTGGCGATGATGGAAACGCGTCAGGAACAACCCAGGCCGAAGTTCCACTTTGGCCGCGGTGACGAGGTGCGTGTCATCGACGGGCCGTTCTCAGGCTTCAACGGTGTTGTGGAAGAGGTCAACTACGAAAAGGGCAAGCTCAAGGTTTCGGTGTCCATCTTTGGTCGCCAGACCCCAGTCGAGCTCGACTTCGTTCAGGTGGACAAGGGATAACCGACATCCCAATGAAGCCTACGAGGCACTAAGGAAAAATCAAAATGGCCAAGAAATTAATCGGAAAAATTAAGCTCCAGATTCCCGCGGGTGCAGCGAACCCGTCTCCGCCGGTCGGCCCTGCTCTGGGTCAGCATGGCGTGAATATCATGGAGTTTTGTAAGGCGTTTAACGCCAGGACTCAGGACCAGCAGGGGATGATCATTCCGGTGGTCATTGAGGTCTATGCAGACCGCACTTTCTCCTTCATCACCAAAACGCCCCCCGCGGCTACGCTGCTCGTCAAGGCAGCCAAGCTCGACAAGGGCTCAGCTGAACCCAACAAGGTGAAGGTCGGCAAGGTCACCAAGGCTCAGGTCCGCGAGATAGCGGAACTGAAAATGCCCGACCTGAACGCCGCCAGCATCGAGACGGCCATGAAGAGCATCGAGGGCACCG
>JAHJKV010000365.1 GCA_018822065.1 Pseudomonadota bacterium | reverse complement strand
CCCGCCGTAGTTGCCGAAATAACCTTTTTTCATTGTATCTATGCCTCCTGATGGGCGAATATTGTATCAAGCGTCAGTTGGAGCTTGGCGCGGCTCTTGATGCCGGGGGCGCTTTCGACCCCGGAGTTCAGGTCCAGCCCGTCCGGGTTGGAGCTGAGGGCCGCGCCGATGGTCTCCGGTCCGAGTCCCCCGGCCAGAAAGTATGGTCTGGGGATGGTCAGCTTCCTGAGAAAGCTCAGGTCCATGGTCCGTCCATGCCCGCCGCCGGAGCTGCCCGCGTCAAAAAGGAAGCGGGCGCAGTGCGGGGCGAAGCGGTCCAGGTCAGCCTGGAGGTCGGCCACGCTGGTGTATTTCTCCGGCCACAGAACCTTGACCACGCGCTCGGCCCCCACGGCGTCGCAAAACGCCTCGTCTTGGCCGCCGTGCAGCTGGGCCAGGTGGAGTTTGCCGTCGCGCATGATCGTTGTTACCTCGTTCGCGCACTGCCCCACGAACACACCCACCTTCCTGACCACATCCACCTCGTTGATGAGCGCGGGCAGGGAAGGGGCCACGTTTCTGGGGCTGGCAGGGTGGAAGATGAACCCCAGCACGGTCACGCCCATGCCAGTGCACATGGCGGCGTCGCCGGGGCTGGTGATGCCGCAGACCTTGACCAGCGGCTTGCCAAGGGGCAGGGGGCTCATTTCCGGGCCTCCGTCAAGGCCCGCAGTGCGCCTCCGATGTTCTCGGCCTGCATGATGGAGGTGCCCACCAGCACGGCTTCATAGCCCAGGGCCGCCATCTCGCGCACCTGTTTCGGACCCTTGATGCCCGAGGCTGCGATCCAGACCTCGTGCTTCTTCCGGTCCGCGATGAGCCGCTTCTGGTTGGCGTCGTCCATGGCCAGGGTGTCGAGGTCCCGGCTGTTCACCTGGATGATGGTGGCTCCTGCCTCGCGAGCCAGTTCCAGGTCCCGTTCATCAAAGATTTCCACCACGGCTTCCAACCCGGCAGCCTTGCCGATCTCGATCATCACGGCCAGATCCTGGGCCGTTTCAAACATGCGCACGATGAGCAAAAAGGCCGAGGCCGGACTGGCGGCAGTGAGGGCCACCTGGAGCGGGTCGAAGAGGAAGTCCTTGCGCAAGAGTGGCAAGCCGTAGCCCTGGCAGAGAACCAGGTAGTCCAGAGTGCCCTTGAAGTAGGTCTCCTCGGTCAAAACACTCATGGCCGAGGCACCTTCCCCAGCGAAGATATCGGCAGCCTCTTCGGGCGCGAGGTCCAGGTTGATGTCCCCCAGGGAGGGCGAGGCCCGCTTGAATTCAGCGATGACCGCGCCAGGGCCATCCGAGCGCAACCGGGCTGCGAAAGGGGGGCGGACGCCGTCCCACCGGGCCGGAATCCGGCCTTCGCCAAACTCCTTGTGCAGGAAACTGATCTCCCCCTGCTTGGCTGCCCGGAAGCGGTCCAGCAGGGATTCTCCGGGGGCGAGCTTAACCGACATGGATCACCCCGTTCTGCAGTCCTCCGGCCACGTAGGTCCGAGCCATGGCGCAGCATTCGGCCATGGGCCGTTCCTCCAGCAGGTGCAGGCAGGCACCGAGGTTCAAGGCGACCATCTGCATCATGGCCTCGGGACCCTTGCCCATGAGGATGTCCTTCATGACCGCCACGGCCTGGTCCTTGCTACCGACCTCGACGGCCTCGGGGCTGAAACGCTGGAACCCGAGCTTGTCCGGGTCCACCACGGTCTTGTCCATCCTGCCATTCTCGATCAGATAGCCTCGAGCCGGACCAAAAGTGGTCAGCTCGTCAAAGCCGCCCGCGCCGTGGATGAGCAGGGCCTTTTCCACGCCGGTCAAGAGCAGAGTCTCGGCCATGAGGTTCAGGATCTCCGGGTTGCCCACGCCCACGATCTGATGGGTGGGCCGGGCCGGGTTCAAGAGCGGTCCCATGAGGTTGAAGAGGGTGCGGATGCCCATCTCCATGCGTACGGGCATGATGTGCTTGAAGGCGGGGTGGAAGGCCGGGGCAAAGAGGAAGACGAAGTTCTTCTCGTCCAGCTGGGCCTTGGCGTTTTTCGGGTCTTGCATCAGCTCATAGCCCAGGGCTTCGAGCACGTCCGCCGAGCCGCAGGAGGAGGACACGGCGCGGTTGCCGTGCTTGACCACCTTGTGGCCCATGTCCGCGAGGTAGAGAGCCACGGCAGTTGAGCAGTTGAAGCTCGACTTGCAGTCGCCGCCCGTACCGCAGGTGTCGAT
>JAHJKV010000364.1 GCA_018822065.1 Pseudomonadota bacterium | reverse complement strand
TTTAAACCCGGCTGCTGCCGGTGCTCCCTTGAGACAATTCTCCACCTCTCCTGCCGCATGAGCCGAGGCAATCTCCGCAAAGACCTGACCTGTGGCCTCCAGATAGCTTTGCACATGCTCATCCGTATGCGCATGCATGGCGTAATAAATGTTCGAGGCCAAAAATCCGCGCTCCACCATTTCTTGGACAAAGAGGGCCTTCATAGCGGCGTGGTCCCCATCCTCGAAAGTGAAATGCGACAGGGGCAAGCTTCCGCCCACATGCACGGCCAGTCCTGCCTCCTTTGCCGCCCGTTTCCATCCAGCCTGCACGGCACCGCCAAGTTCGTTCAGACGCACAGCAACGCCCAGCTCGCGGTGCTTGCGCACCGTTGCAAGGGCCGCGACTGGACCAATGCGCTCGGTCCAATTGGTGGAACTGATGAAGCTCTTCTGGGCCGCCTGCATCACCGTTTCACGCCCGATGACCGCGGCAATGGCATAGCCGTTGCCAAGAGCCTTGGAAAACACGGCCACATCGGGTTCCACCGAGCATTTGACCAGATGGGCTCCCCCAGTGGTGAAACGGAACCCGGCGGAAATCTCATCCATGATCAGCACAGCCCCGGTCTGATCGGCAAAACGCCGTACTCCTTCAATGAATCCAGGTTCTGGCTCGAAATTCCTGAGGGGTTCCATGACAATGACCCCGAGTTCCCGGCCACGCGTCACCACGATGGATTCCAGCTCTTCCAGCCGGTTATAAGAAAACGGCAAAGCTGTCCCGGCAAGGCTGCGAGGCACCCCGGCAGGTTCCAGGCCGGGAAGAAGGTGTCCATCCAAGGCGTCATCTTTGGACAAGTTGGAAGCCAAATACCAGTCATGCCAGCCGTGGTAGCCGCAAAAAGCGATCAGGTCGCGGCCTGTGGCTGCCCGGGCCAGGCGCACGGCCAAGGTCATGGCCTCGCCGCCGCTGCGGGTGAACCGAGCCATCTGCGCCCAGGGGTGCAGCTCACACAAAAGTTCGGCCAGCTCGACTTCCTCGGGACAATTCAAAGAGCAGGCAACGCCATTGCCAATGGCGACCCGGACAGCTCCGTCCACATCCGGGTCGGCATAGCCGAGGACGGCAGCACCAATGGCGGAAATGCTCATATCCAGATAACGATTCCCATCCAGATCCCAGACATAGGCTCCCTGGCAGCGGCTGAAATAGCCTGGCCACACGCCCTGGGAGAACTGGTCCGGACGTTTGGAAAGCAATTGGGTCACGCCGGGGATGCATCCCTTGGCCCGCTGCTGCATGGAGAGACTTTTTTGTATGCCCATGGCTACTTCCATAGAGTTGGATTGAGTACATTTTCACTGATGTCAGCAAAACAGTCCCGGATGCGCTGGGAGAGGTCGGCAGAAACCTGGGTCTGCCAGCTTTTCAAGTTGGAACGAACCTGTTCAACTGTCTCGGCCCCAAAGAGAACCCTGGTCGCCGGCAAGCCCTGGCGCACAAAAGCCAGAGCTATGGTGGGCAGGTCAAGTCCGAATTCTGCTGCCAAGGCCGCCACCCGGGTGACCACCTTGGCAGCCTCGGGCATGCTTGACGGCACTTCGCCTGGTTTCATGAGCAAAATCCCCTGCAAAAACACGCTTCGCACGTGGATTGTCACACCGCGTTCGGCAGCAAGGGCAAAGACCCCGGCTCGTTCAAAACGCCGATCCAGAAGGTTGCCGGGCAACTGCAAGAGCCGAATATTCTCTGTGTTTAAGGCCTTGAGCGCTGCCGCAGGCGAATATACAGACACCCCGACACGCTCAACAAGCCCCTCGATCACCAACGCAGCCAGCCCGTCCCCAAGCCCACGCTCCCAATCCTCAAGAGAGGCTTCGCGATGCAGGAGCAGCCCGTGCAGTCGGGGAATATTCAGACGGTCAAGACTGGCTTGCACGCAGGAACGAAGGGCTTCTGGATCGGTATGATCCAATCCGGGATCCGGCTTAGTGATTACCCGGACTTCGCCCTCGATACCGAGTTCAGTAAACACCGCACCCAACACGCTCTCGGCATCACCATAGTCTTGGGCAGTGTCGAATTCACGAACACCACCCTGAAAGG
>JAHJKV010000363.1 GCA_018822065.1 Pseudomonadota bacterium | reverse complement strand
CAGTCCGGCCACACCTCGGTAGCCCGACCATCAATGACATTTCGCCTGGCAAAACCGATGACCCTGGTCTCGGGAGTCTTGCTCAGGACCATTGCCAGGACAGGCTTCAAAAGTTGTAGCATCCGCACGTGCAACCGCTCGTCCATGTCGAGCATGAGCAGCCAGTCGCAGGGATTCAGTGAGGCGCAGAAGTTGCGCTGGGTGGCAAAGTCCCTGCCAAGAACACGTTCGGCCAAGCGAAGTCGGTGGGGAGCAGCCTGGAAACGCGACCGGATCAGGGCCGAAGCCGAGACAGTCTCCACCTCAGCATCCAGAACAATGCTCACGGCATCGAAGGAAGCTTGATGTCGGGCCAGAAACGGGGACAGGAGATGCGTGTCTTGGGGATGGACGATCATTCCCAGGCCTATGGTCGGCGGTTTCATGATTCCTCCCGCTGCAACAGATCGTGCTTGAGGGCCCAAAGGATCATCCCCCGGACCGCCTCGGAGCCCGCATCCGCAAGCATCCCGGAAACCTGGGTGGTCAGATCGATTACAGAAACCGGCTTGCGGGCCGCGAAGAGCAGCTTTCGGAGGCCCTGGGCCGTGACCCGCCCGGCTATCCCGGGATAGATGATCGGCAACTCCTCGTTTCGATATACCCGTAATCCGTAGGCTGTTGCGCTCACAGACAGTTCGTCGGAAAGAGTGGTCGTGGTGTAATGTCCGAAAACCTCGCCATAGGGCAGCTCCATGGGGTGAGCGACCTGGACGCGCTCGGCAGGCAGGCGCCACAGCTCGTCCCACAGGGCGATATACTGGTCGATGATCCGGCTCCAGGAATAGCGCTCCTCGATGTCCTGTCTGGCCTTTCGGCCCAGTGTAAGCCGCAGCTCGGGGGAGCGGTGCAGGGCGAGCAGGGCCTCGGCCAGAGGACCGACTTCGACCACGGTTTCCTGGGCCAGACTGAGGTGAGAGTCGGAGTCGAAGAGCAGCCGGGCCATGGGGTCGACTTCGGGCGTCTGCGCCGCGCAGAGGGTAGGCACCAGCAAGCCGTTTGTGCCGCTGTCCACCAGATCCCGGTAGCCGTCATATTCCGAAGCGACCACAGCCAGACCGGCGGACTGGGCTTCCAGGATGGTGATGCCGAAGGTCTCCTGGGGATTGTCGGCAATGGAAACGAACACGTCCGCCGCGTGGTAAAGGTCTGCCTTCTGGGCCTCATCAGGTCGTGCAAAGACTCGGACATCCAGGCCCAGGGTCGTGGCCAAACCGGTGACCGCCTCGTGGTAGTTTTCACCGTCCTCCACCCACCCGGCCAGAACCAGGCTGAAACTCGCCGGGTCCATGCCCTGGACCACACATCGCTTCAGGGCGCGGAGCAATGGCAAGAGATCCATCTTGGAATAATGGGAAAGACGGCCAAAAACCAGAAACAGGGTCCGCTCCGGGGTAAGGCCGAGTCGGGCGCGGGCCTCGATTTTTTCCTCCGGGCTTGCTGGCACCAGGTCCTCGGGAGTGACCGCCAGGGGAATACGTCTGATGGAAGGCTGGGGGAAGCGAGTCGCATCCAGTCCATAACCCCGGCGCAGATAGCCAAAGAATCCCTCCACCACCTGCACACCCGTGCGCGACGTGGCCACGATGCAGTCACGCGGGGTCGTGCCGGGCCAGAGATGGGCCAAAAAAGCCTGGCCATAGTTGGGGTAGGACAGTGAATGGGTCACCCCGGTGATGGGGAAGAGTTCCGGGGCATGCAGATTGCGCAGCCGGGACAGTTGTGCCTGGTGGGTGATGCAGTCCGAAAGATGGAAGACGTGGTAGCGGTTTTCGGCCAGGGCGGCGGGCAGCCCTTTCCGGGGGAGAGCCTTGATGTGCTCCGTATGGCCTGGAAAATGGGATGCCACTGCCTGACGAAATTCCGTGCACTCCCGCTCGCCCGCAAGGAAGAAATGATACTCGTCAAAGGGGTCTGCCGCCAGGAGCGCACCCAAAAACTGGGTATTGGCCACGCGCCGCCCCATGAGACTCCCGAATTCGATAAATGGATCCAATGTACCGAAAATACTTGTCATAAATGGCTCACTTCCTGTTCGCCACGAGCCGCCTGGCCCGTCCAAAGGCTCACGCGTACCGGGTTTTTGACACCTAATATTGGCTCATTGCAAAGGCCATTCCCAAAACACCTTCTACGGGAAAGGAAAAAATTCTCTCTGGCCTCCATCTTGCAATCAATCCATCGCGGAAGAATTTGCATCATGTTCTAAGGAGGCTGGAGAATGAAGCGCGGTGAAAGACCGGAGCTCATGTGGGGACTGGGCCTGACAGACAAGGAACAGCACATCATCATCGGGGCAGCCGGACCAGGCTACCATCTTCGCAATTTCCAGGCTGAAAATCAGCCCTGGAAGCGTGAGTTGGAGCAGGCGGACCAGCCCTCGATGCTGTGGATTCCCTGGCGCGTCTGGGCCGACATCCCTGAATTCCGCCGTCAGGCATATCGTTCCATGGAAAAGACCCAGCGCGTGCTCATTCTGGATACAAATGGCTTTGCGCCCGAATATGAAAAGGTGCTCGAGGAAGGGTTTTTGACCTCGATCAGCGCACCGCTGGACCGGGCTCAGGTGCAGGACGCCCTGTTTAGGGCCAAGGAAGTCACCAGTCTCTACTCCGACATCTACTCCATGACCGAAGAAATCATGCTGGAACGTGAACTGCTCAAGCGCAAGACCGACCAGCTCATGTTCCTCAACCAGCTTCTTGCCAAGGTCTCCGAGACCCTGGACCCGGGAGAAATCCTGGCCAAGGCCGGCGAACTGCTCAGCCTTCTGGTTCCGCTCAAGACTGTCCAGGCGGTTTTCTGGAACAAGGGAGT
>JAHJKV010000362.1 GCA_018822065.1 Pseudomonadota bacterium | reverse complement strand
GCCCTCCGGTCCGTCAGGGGATCAGGCCCCCTGGGCGCTGGGGGTGGACTTCGCCTACGCCTCGCGCCAATACGGTCGGATGTGGTTGGCCGTCTCCGTCGAGGCCCTGTGGCTGTGGATGCCCAACGCGGAGTACGTGGCGTCCTGGTGCACGGCGGCCGACGGTTTCCTGGATTGTCACCAGAGAGGCACGGACTGGAACGCGGGGCTGGGCCTGGCGCTGACTCTCCTCCCGTCGTGGAAGTTCACCAATGACTTCACCCTCTTCGCAGGCCTGGACCTGCGGATGATGCCCAGTTTCAATGACATCATCTACGTGGATACCGAGAATCCGTTCGCCACCGAGTACAACCCGCTGGACTACGATCTGAACGTGGCCTTCGGCGTGGGCGCCGAGCTCCGCCTGGCCCGGGCGTGCCACCTCATTTTCAGCGTCTACCAGCCCGTGACCCGGCACCCACTGGCCCTGGGGCCCATGGTGGGCTTCGTGTTCTCGGTGGACATAGGGGAACCGCCGGGGCCGCCTGTCGTGGTTTCGCCTGCGCACCAGGAGGAACGCTGATGCCGACACGACCCCCGAAACCCGCCTTCGCGGCCTCGGCGGGCAAAAAGATCCGCGGAGCCACCGCCGTGATACGCACACCAGCAGATCTGGCAGCCTTCGACACCCTGCTCGCGCTCAAACTTTCGGCGTGGTGACCATGCGTCCCGGACCTGAGCGCCCTCCCGGTTGATGTCGTCAGTCACTCGGGCGTCCGCACATTGGGGGTTGCACCCGCCCCGGAACTCCTGTACTTTCACACAGGCACCATTTTTTCACCTACCGGGATCCGGTGACGTATACCGCTGAGCTGGAACGAGATCAAGGACCGTTGGACCCGGCGCCCCATCACCCTGCCCCGTCATCTCCAAGTTCTTTTAATAATTTCATTCTTGCCTTCGTACGCTCCTTCTTCTCAGGATCAGGGAGTCGCAGAGGAGAACGAGCATAGTCCGAAATCAACTTGTCGATGTCTCCATCAAACCCAGATCTTATCTTAAGAATGTCATGCCTGATTTTGAGCAACCGTGCTCTTTGTGCAGGTTCTACATTGTCAAGTGCGACACTACTCAGCGCCTTGATACCCTGCTCGATGATTTCATTCGCTTGGAAGCATCGGTGTCGAATGGCCCGGATTTTCTTTAGCCCCGGCCGGTTCAGTTCGAGTTTCGCGATGTTGAACTCACCCGTTTTGGTTTTTGAAGCAAGCCCACAAGGATCGGTTTCATCAAGCATCAGATGGTCGGACGGAGCCATTTCATCGGGTCTGATAATAACCAGCCCAAGATTTTTTTGAGTTGTACTCGCAAGATACTTCCCTTTATGGGAATTGCAATCACCACAGGATAAGAGGAGATTTAGGTACGTGTTTTCAAGTGGCTTGCCTTCCGGAGTTTCCTTTGGAATGTAATGGTCAATGCTGAATCCAACTCCGGCCGATTCACTCTCCATGATGCCGCAGTATGCGCATGAGTTGAAGAAATCGCTTCGCAATTCTTCCTTGTATTGCGTGTAGTTAGACTTCTGGGGCGGATTACTTCTGCGAATCGGTGGTTGCGATGGCATAAGGAGAACAACCCTCCGAAACTATCGGTGCTTGCGTTTGGGCAGTTTGTCGAAAATATCGGCTTTGAGTTGGGCGATCTGGGCGGCGAAATCGGTGTATTCTTGGGCGCGCTGTTCAAGTTGAGCCAACTGGGTCCCCTGCTTGGCGCTTTGGATCTGGTGCAGATGCCAGCGGACGAGACCGAAGCGTCTCTTCTCCTGGGGTGAAAGACCCTCTTCAAAACTGCGCACCACCAATTCGGAGTGCTCTGAATACAGGGCTTCCACCTCCTGGGCCGATTTTGGTGGAATCAGATGATTGGAAAAGAGCCCTGAGACAGGTGGAAAGACCTCGCTCTCGTCAGAGGTTCTTCCAAGTTCAACACGGTCAAAACGGAGGTCGCCGCTCTTCAAGACCCGGATAGCATTGGACGCCGTGGCGACGGGCGTCGCATCGTCAAAAAAACTGCCAGAAATGGGCGCCACCTCGGTCCCATTGTCAAGGCGAATTTGCTGTGCATCAATCGTTGGTGAAACGCTGGCCATCACTGCAGAAAATAATACCTTCCCCATATTCTCACTCATCGTAGCCCCCATCAGCCACGCGTTCGAAGTATTTAAGGCCTGCGGTCAAATGAATTTGGAGGAACTCTTCGGTCTCAGCGCTCGTAAGTTCAATTGGCATTTTAAACATGCGCTGCCAATCCAGATTCAGCCTAATTTGCTTGGCCTGAACAGAATTTTCATAGGTCATCTTATGATGGCACAACTCAGTCCAATGATCATTTTCAGCCAGACGAATCGTAGCGGTCGAATCAAGCTTGAGCAAAGGGTGATTCCAGGACCCTGCCAGTTGCGATTTCAGAGCATCCACGCCAGGTGGCAAGGAATCACTTGCCAGGGTTACACGAGCCACCAGACCGAAACGGTTGCATTTCAAAGGGCTCCCTTGCTCCGCAAGTGCAATAATTGCTTGAGAAAGCAAGGAGATCTGCTTTTCTGCGATGGCAGAGTAGGCGACCAGATCGACACTTCCAAACGCTGG
>JAHJKV010000361.1 GCA_018822065.1 Pseudomonadota bacterium | reverse complement strand
TACGGCTATGCCTGAGTTGTGCGGCGGTGGCTGGATACAGGTAGGTGTCCCGTGCATATCCAAGAGCCCGGTTCAGGTCGCGCACTGTCTCCTCGGGTCGAAAGACCGCATACCAGCCGTCGGACTGGAAATCCACACGAACCACCTGCCCTGGACGAATGGTGACCATATGTTCGCTCGCGCGATCACGAGTCTTGCGCACGTTAAGCATGCCCTTGGGCGAAAGCAGTTTCCCCCAGTCAGCTTGTGTCGAACCATCGGTTTGAGCCTGCGCAGGATCCGATGTTGCGATGGGCTTCATGTACTTAGTTTTGACATACCCGAGGGCAAGGTCTTCGTCCCGATCGGGAACAGACATCGGGAATATGGCTATCCATTCATTTTTTTCGAAGTCCACCCGAAATTTCTCGCCAGGCATGATGGTGGTCACCCGGTCCGTATTGAGGCTGCGGCCAACGCGAACGTTCAAGGGACGTTCCGGGGTCATAGTCCGCCCCCAATCAACGGCACCAGCGGGCAGGGCAAAGGGAACACACAAGGTCAATACGATGAAAAAAGCTCTCAGGACAGGCATGCTACTTTCCGTTCATTTCCTTGATGATCAAGTTTGTCAGGTCCACGGACGTATCAATGTAGCCAACAATATTCGGATCAGTCAGGACCATGGAAAACCCGAGTTCCTGAGCAACCTTGCGCAGGCTCTTGTCCGCCCGCTTGAGGATAAACTGGATCAAACGCGCCTCCTCGAAATGCAGGTCCTCGTTGCTTTTCTTTACCAGTTCGTCATGATCGGCATAGAGCACCTTGAGCCGGTCCTGCAACGCCGCGCTCTGATTTTTGGAAAGTCCGGAGGTGGAAAGCTGTTTTTTCAG
Source organism: Pseudomonadota bacterium (assembly GCA_018822065.1). Lineage (GTDB taxonomy): Bacteria > Desulfobacterota > Desulfovibrionia > Desulfovibrionales > Desulfovibrionaceae > JAHJKV01. The sequence goes on along the minus strand of JAHJKV010000361.1, from coordinate 7,238 downwards.
GTCGTTGATCCCCTGGGCAGACAGACTGATCTGACGGTCTTTTTCCTTTCCCAGGCGGGCCAAGTCCTCCTGGGCCGATCTCCCCACGGAGGTCTCTTCGAGCAACCGCTGAGTATTGACGAATCCGACCTTGTTCTGGGCATGGGCGCCGGGAACGGCAAACACCAGTACAACCATGGTGGTCAGAAGAAACATGCGCAACGAATAAAGGGACATAATCGATGAATATCCTTGGTTTGAAGATACACTACTCTACTCGCAATTACCGGGGCTGTCGAGAAAGGTCAAAGCATGCTCACCGGGTCGAGGTCAAGAGCCAGACGCATGGTTCTGGGGTTGGGATTTGCGGACAAAAGGTGCGAAAAGACAGCCCGGATGGCAGGCCAGTCCCCGGCCTTGAGCAGGCAGTTGTATCGCTGGCGGTTTCGCAGCCGGGCCAGCGGTGCCGGAGCCGGACCGAGCACCGATACCCCAAGGGGAACCGCCGCCGCCCGCATGAGTTGCCCGGCTTGGGCGATCCATCCCGCCGCCGCCTCATCCTGCAACGGATGGCTCAGCCGCCCCAGCCCCAAGCGGGAGAAAGGAGGATATCCAAACCGCTCCCGTTTCTCAATCTCACGCCGATAGAACGATTCATAATCCGCTCCGATGACATCGGTCCAGATGGGATGGCCGGGATTTCGGGTCTGGATGACCACCCTCCCAGGCCTCTCGCCCCGTCCGGCACGTCCAGAGACCTGCACCAGAAGCTGAAAGGTCCGCTCGGCGCTGCGATAATCGGGCAGATTGAGCCCCAGGTCGCCATCGACTACGATTACCAGGGTCACGTTTGGAAAATGGTGTCCCTTGGAAAGCATTTGGGTGCCAACCAAGACCTGGGCGTCGCCCCGGGCAAACTGGTCCAAAATCTGCTCCAGGCTCTCCTGCCGCCGGACGGAATCACGATCCATGCGCAGAACCATGGCGGTTTCCGGCAACACGGTATCCAGATATTCCTCGATGCGCTCGGTGCCACCGCCCATGGGAAGATGTTGTCCGCCTCCGCACCCAGTGCACAGGGACGGATAGGGAACGGTCAGACCGCAATAGTGACAGACCAGCCGTTCACGACTCTTGTGGTAGGTCAGACCCACGTCGCAGGACGGGCACTTGGCCGCCTCGCCGCACCCCAAGCAATACATGACCGGTGAATAGCCGCGCCGGTTGAGCATGACAATGGCCTGATCGCCGCCCTCAACGGTCCGCACCAGTTCAGCCTCGACCTCGGGCGCCAAGGGAACCTGCTGATCCTTGTGCTTTGAAATATCGGCCAGCACCACTTCGGGCAGGGTCCCATCCCCCACCCGCGAGGGCATGGACACCACAGGGACCCGCCCGGTGTCGGCAGCGTGAAAGGTCTTGACGTCCGGCGTGGCAGAACCAAGGACCAGCATGCCCCCTGCCTGGCGAACCCGGGCAAAGGCCACCTCCTTGGCCTGATAAGCGAGCCGTTCCTCCTGCTTGTAACTCTCGTCGTGTTCCTCATCCAAAATGACTAGCCCGAGGCGCTTCATGGGCAAAAACAGGGCGGAACGGGTGCCGACCACCACCAGGGGCTCCCCCTCCGCGCCAGTCTCCAGAAAGGTCCGCTGCCGCAAGCTCGGATTCTGGTAGCCATGATAGAGCCGGGTACATCGCTCGCCAAAACGGGTCCGAACAGCGCGCATCAAGCTCAGGGCCAGGGCCACCTCTGGGGCCAGCAACAGGCATGACCGGCCAGCGGCCAGGGCACGCTCGGCCAGGGCGAGGTAGACATGGGTCTTGCCGGAACCGGTGACGCCGTGCACCACGCCGGTATTTCCCATCCATTTCTCCATGCTCGCAACCAATGCCTTGAGGGCGGCAGCCTGGTCCGGGCTTGGGGCGAATTCCTCCGCAATTCCCTGATCATCCAGTCCCTGCAACGGATCGTCTTGATCCCAGCGTACCAGCCCACTCTGGACCAACCGGTCGCAGATGGCAGCCACCCCAGCCCCCAACTGCTGGGTCAGAGCTCCCACGGACGTGGATCCATGCTCGTACAGATATTCCAGAATCGCGGCCTGCCGGACGGCAGCCGGACGGATGGGCCAGGGCGGATCAGCCACCAGCGCGACGATGCGGGCCTCAGCCTCCTTGCGCGGGTTGAGTCGAACCCGGACCTCGCCCGCTTCCCAGGCCTTAAGCAGTTTCTTCATATCCGGGCTTGCGAGCTTGGCAATCTCCTTGGGACCGAGGACCTTGGGAAGTCCAGGCACATCAGCGGCAAAGCTCACCTGTGCAGTGCGCAATCCCTGGGGCAGAAGGACGGAAAGGGCATGGCCCAATGGGACCATCTGCCGGTTGGCCAAACTCTCGGCCATGGACAGCCAGGCATGGTCAAGCACAGGCTCGCGCTCCAAGGGCCAGACCAGCGGTTTGGTCGCAAACTCGGGCCGGGGGCAGGAGGCCGTCAGGATCGCGGCTCGCATTCCCCCACGCATGGGGGCGATCACCCGCAGCCCAGCCGAGACCTCCGGGAAAAACTCCGGAATCTCGTAGGTGAGGACCGCAAAGGGCGGACTGGGAAGAACGACCTGCCAATACTGCATCGGGCTCCTGGTTGCTGACATGAAAAGGCCCCGCGTCCTGTCGGGGCGGGGCCTGCGGGTGTTTCGTCTATTTCGGCGGCAGGAGTTCGCGCAGCTTTGCCGAAAGGTCATCGTGCAAGGCGTCATCCTGCAAGGCAAAGTAAATGTTCGCAGTGAGATACTCAACCCAGTCACCCGCATCGAAGCGTTTGCCACGGAGCTTGACCGCCAGGAGCTTACCCCGGTCAGCCAACCCCTGCAAAGCGTCCGTAAGCTGGATTTCCCCGCCCACTCCAGCTTCCTGCTTCTCCAGGTCGTCAAAGACCTCGGGAAGCAGCACATAACGGCCAATGATAGCCAGGTTGGAAGGTGCATTTTCAGGTTTCGGCTTCTCCACAAGGCTGTTCACTTCATACAGGCCGGGCTCGATTTCCGTGCCCTTGATGATGCCGTACTTGTGTACACGCTCTTTAGGCACCTCGATAACGCCGACCACGGCCTTTTTCTCCTTGAGGGCGATGTCGATCAATTGCTTAATACCTGCGTCCTTTCCAAAGACCAGGTCGTCACCGAGCATGATGGCAAAAGGATCGTGTTTGCAAACATCCTTGGCCTGGAGAATGGCATGTCCCAACCCGAGTTGCTCCTTCTGGCGCAGGGAGATGATGTTCGCCATCTCCGCGACCCGGATGATCTCCTGGAGCAATAGATCCTTGCCAGCCCGCTCCAGCAGGTTTTCCAGCAGGAAGTTGCGGTCGAAATGATCCTCGATGATCCGTTTGTTCTGGTTGGTGACGAAGATAACATCGGAAATCCCAGCAGCGATGGCCTCTTCAACGATATACTGAACAATGGGCTTGCGATAGACGGGCAGCATTTCCTTGGGCACGTTCTTGGTGGCGGGCAGCGATCGGGTACCCCAACCCGCCACCGGAATAACGACGTTTTTGATCTCCATGTCTTTGCAACTCCTCTCTGAACATCAGTTTCGCGCGTTGCGGCTTTCGTGTCCCGAGACGCCGGGGAAGACCAGTTGCAGGTCAGCGCAAATGCTTCCGCAAGACCTCGCACAACTCGTCGGCATACTGGTTCACTATGGCCTCGTCCTGCCCTTCCACCATGACCCTGGCCACGGATTCTGTGCCGGAATAGCGAAGCAATACCCGACCCTTGCCGGAAAGTGCGTCTTCGACTGCCTTCACGGCATCCTGTACCACAGGAACATCGGCAAAGGGAATCTTTCTTTCCACGTGCACATTCTTGAGCACCTGGGGGAACGGGGTCAGCAGCCCCGAGAGTTCGGACAAAGGACGCTGCTTCTCGCACATGACCCGCAAAAGCTGCAATGCGGCCAGGAGACCGTCGCCAGTTGTGGAATGTTTCATAAAGATAAGATGGCCGGACTGCTCACCGCCCAGCACGCAGTTCTCGCGGCGCATGGCCTCGACAACGTAGCGGTCGCCCACGGGAGTACGCAGGAGTTTACCCCCTCGCTTGCTCATGAAGAGCTCCAGGGCCATATTGCTCATGACCGTGGACACCAGGGTGTTGTGGGCCAGCTCTCCCCGGTCCATCAGGTCCTGGGCGCACATAGCCATGATCTGGTCCCCGTCCAGAACCTGCCCCTTTTCGTCCACGACAATCAGTCGGTCCGCATCGCCATCCAGGGCCAGGCCGATATCCGCCCCCTCGTCCACCACCACGTTGGAAACAACCTGGGGGTAGAGGGAGCCACACTTGTCATTGATATTCAGGCCATTGGGCTTGACCCCGATGGTGATCACCTCGGCTCCCAACTCCTCAAGCACTGTCGGGGCCACGGCATAGGCCGCCCCATGAGCGCAGTCGAGAACGATCTTGAGCCCATCAAGGGTTCTGTGCTGAGGAAAAGAATTCTTCAGGTATACAATGTAGCGGCCATAGGCGTCTCGCAACCGGTGGGCGCGCCCCACCTTCTCTGGTTCGGGATAATCCCAGACCGGATTCTCCGCCAGGACCAGGGCGCTGATCTCGTCCTCCACCTCATCGGCCAGTTTGAAGCCCTCGCGGTCGAAAAACTTGATGCCGTTGTCCGCAAAAGGGTTGTGGGAAGCGGAGATGACCACCCCCAGGTCCGCGCGCATGCTGCGGGTCAGAAAGGCGATGGCCGGGGTGGGCATGGGTCCCACCAGATACACGTCCATGCCTGCAGCACACAGTCCCGAGGTCAAAGCGGTTTCGAATACATAGCCCGAAAGCCTCGTATCTTTGCCGATAACCACTTTATGTCGCTTGAAACCGTTCCTGAAGTACTGTCCCGCTGCCTGTCCGAGCTTCAGAGCAATATCCGGGGTCATGGGGAAGATGTTCACCTGGCCACGAAGGCCGTCGGTGCCAAAAAGCCTCTTGGTCATCAAAACTCCTCGTGAAAAGCGGCTATTTTTCTTTGACGATGGCGGTCAGGGTTTCCGGAGAGGAACTGAACAACGTGCAGTTTTCAGGCAGGGACACCGTAAACGGCACCTGTCTCTTGCCCGGCTCGAGCTTCTCCTTCACCTGGACCTGAATGGAAATTTTTTTCCGGAAATCATCATCCCGGAACAGGAACACCGGTCCCTCTATTTCAAGGGTGACCAACTTGGTCTTGATGGAAAGATTTATGTCCTTGGGGAGGTCCAGGGCGAAATCACGCACCTTGACGGGAATGCGCTGGGTCTTGGGTCCCAGCTTCAGATCGACTCGCACCCGGCCCGGTCGCGACTCGATCTCGGGGGCGAGGATCACAGGCAATTCCGTGTTCCACTCCTCGGGGACTTCCTCAGCAAAGATGGCATCCAAGGTCACCTCGGCCTGGACCACCTCGTCCAGCAGGGACTGCGGCCCGACCAGTTCCACAAAGGCCGGGGTGATCTTCACCTCTTTAAGCTGATAATCCCGGTGCATTTCCTTCTCGCCCTCCCAGACAAGATACACCGGAACATTCTTGCTAGAAATGCGGTCCACCGTGAGCAGCAGCCTGGCGGGCTTGAATTCCATGACCTCATAGGCGCTGGAGATGTCCAGCAGGGAGGTATCAAGCTCCAGGGGATTCTTGCCGATCTTCAATTCCGAGACATTCAACGGATAGCCCAGTTTCTCGTCCTTGAGAGAGCGCACCAATTCCCGCGGTCCACGCACCCGGACCTCGATATGGTTCACAAACCCATCCTGGATGATAATGCCCTTCTGAGCGCCGATCATCTCCACAGGCACGGAAATCCAGGTCTCAACCTTTTCCCGGCCTGTGACCAAAAACCAGGTTGATAGGGCCAAAAACAGTGCCAGACTTGCAGTTTGCCAACGAATTTTCATGCTACTTCACCAACACGTTTCGGATCACGCGACGTAACCGGGTTTCATCCAGGCTGGTGGTGATGCGGCCGTTCATGGCAACTGACACGTCGCCGGTTTCCTCGCTGACCACCACGGTGATGGCATCCGTCTCCTCGCTGATCCCAAGGGCAGCCCTATGGCGAGTACCAAACACCGTCTGCCCCCGAAACTTGGTGGAAAGAGGCAAAACACAGGCCGCAGCGGCCAATCGCCCTTCGCGGATGATCACCGCGCCATCGTGCAATGGAGCCGAGGTCTGAAAGACGGTCTCCAACAGGTCGCTGGTGATAGTGGCATCCATAAGTCGACCCCGTTCGACGATGTCGCCCAGGGGCATGCTGCGTTCAATGACGATGAGGGCCCCGACCCTTTTCTTGGACATGGACAGCACCGCCGTCACCAATTCGTCCAGCAGCAATTCCTCGATCTGCTGTCGCTTGAACAGGCTTCCGCCGCCCATCTGAGCCAGAGCGCGCCGGATGTCATTCTTGAACAGGATGATGATCACAAGGAAGATCGAGCCAAGAAAGTTGGTCAGCAGCCAATGCAGGGTCAGAAGACCGAGCTTCTCCGCCAAGAAATAGACCACCAGCAGCAGCGACAGCCCGACGATAACTGCCACAGCCCTGGTCCCGCGGACCAGCAGGATCAGATAGTAGTAGATCAGGGCAATGATGCCGATGTCCAGGAAGTCCCGCAGAGAGACCTTTATGTCGAAAATCTGAAGCATATTTTGTCGCTTTCCAGTGCTTAGACAATCCCGGCGGCTACACTTAGCGCCTGATGCGCTGCGGCGGCGTCATGGACCCGATGCACAAAAACGCCTTTGGAATACATGATCGCCGTGGCGGCCACGGTGGCATGCAGTCGTTTTTCAAGTGGCAGCTGAAGCAAAGCACCCCATACCGATTTGTTTGATAAACCCACATACAAAGGTAGACCAAATTCCGTAAGACGGTCAATGTGCTTCAGCAGGAAAATGTTGTGTTCCGGGGTCTTTCCAAAGCCTATTCCCGGATCAAGCACGATATGTGATTCCGGTAGCCCGGCCCCGGTCAGAACACGCAAGCGCTCGGCGAAAAATTCCATGATTTCCCCGAGAACATCATCGTACTTCGGGTTCTCCTGCATACGTTCGGGACGGTCCAGAGAGTGCATGAGCACATACCCCGGCTTCATCTGGGCCACCACGTCCAGCAGTTCCGGGTCAAATCGGCAGCCGGAAATATCGTTGACGATGCTCGCCCCCGCCTCGATGGCACGAGCGGCCACCTGGCCCTTGAAAGTGTCCACGGAGAC
>JAHJKV010000360.1 GCA_018822065.1 Pseudomonadota bacterium | reverse complement strand
GCTTGAGCAGGGAACCCCGGTCCACGTCCAACTGGCCGGAAAGCCCCATAAGCGTGGGCACCGAGGGTCCGTGGATGTCCACGTCGAGCAGGCCTACCTTGTGGCCGAGGTCAGCCAGGGCAGCGGCCAGATTTACTGCGATGGAGCTCTTGCCCACGCCGCCCTTGCCGCTCATGACGAAAATTTTATATTTGATTTTGGCCAGGGTCGATGAAATGAGCTCGTCCTGAATGGCTATCTTGGCGCTCGTCTTGCCTTCTCCCTTCTGGGAGGAGCAGGAACCGCTGGAACAGGTGCTCATGATGATCTCCTTATCGCAAGGCGGTGATTCCCGCCGAATACTAGATGTTGTAAGCTATCGACCGTTCCGGTTACCAACCGTGTTCGCCGACCAGGTCAACAAACCGGACGCCGAGTTCGTCGGTGAAGGTCACCTCGCCCTCGATCTTCTCCACCAGCACAAGCCGCTGGGTTCCACGGTCCGTTCCCACGGGGATGACCATGCGACCGTTGTCGGCCAACTGGTCGATCAGGGGCTGTGGAATCTGCGGTCCTCCGGCAGTGACGATGACGCGATCAAAAGGGGCTTCCTCGGGCCAGCCCATGGTGCCGTCATCCAGCTTGAACCAGACATTGAACATGCGCAGTTCGAAAAGAAGCTCCCGGGCGCGGATGTGCAGACTGCGGATTCGCTCTACACTATAAACATCGGCACCCATGCAGGCAAGGACCGCAGATTGATATCCACTCCCGGTTCCGATTTCGAGAACCTTCATGTCAGGCTTGACCTGGAGCATCTCGGTCATCCGGGCCACAATATACGGCTTGGAGATGGTCTGACCCTCACCGATGGGCAGGGGAGAATCGGTATAGGCCTTGGCTGCCAGGGCCTCCTCGACAAAGAGGTGGCGGGGAACATCGAGCATGGCGGTGAGCACAGCCTCGTCCCGGACTCCGCCCGCTTCGACCTGCTCCCTGACCATTCTTTCCCGCGAGCGCCTGGGGTCCACTCTCACCAATTCCACTCCTTGTGCCTTGCTGGCATTCACGCCTTGCGGATGCTGACCAGATTTTTCCCACCAAGTCAACACGATGGGAGAAATAATACCAAGGCGTGCCGCCCTTCGCCTTTCCCCTCCCGTCAAGATACTGTATGATTACCTTGAATACCCCTGGAAGGCTTTGGTCTTGACAAAAACCTGGAACAGAGTTTTAATAGATATTAACAACTTAGGGGGTGGATCTCATGATGACTGTCAAGGATGTAATGACCACAAAGGTCCTTTCGCTTCGGGAATCGGACTCCCTTTCGGTAGCCCGCTCCCTGATGGATATGCACCGCATTCGACACATCCCCATCGTCGGTGTCGAGGACCGTTTTATCGGCCTCATCACCCACCGTGACCTGCTTGGGGCAACCATTTCCCACCTTGCCGATGTGGACCCGGAAACGCAGAAGGAAATCGACGCCGGAGTCCCTATCAAGGAAGTCATGCGCTCCGACCTGCACACCGTCGACCCAGACGATCAGCTCATTGAAGCGGCAAAGACCCTGCTCAACAACAAATACGGCTGTCTCCCCGTCGTCAAGGATGGGCGCCTGGTCGGCATCATCACCGAAGCCGATTTCCTCAAGCTGACCATAGAGCTGCTGGACGCACTGGACAAGAAGACCGCGAGTTGATTTTAAATAACCCATGAACACCAAGAAAAGCCCGCGCCAAGCGGGCTTTTCTCTTGCCGCACAAACCGGACCAGGGCATTTATCGCCCTTGCCTCCGTAGCGGATTCGGTGTAGAGATTTTCTAGACTAGAAATAGGAAGGACAATGACAAAACTTGGACAGTCGGCGAAGAAGAAAAGTGTTTTCACCAGAGTCGTGATGCCGTTGGTGCTTGTGGGGGCAGCACTCATTGCTGCTGCATATCTGTTCCTCAGGGATCTTGAACCCCCGAGTGTCGCCATCGGGCCTGAAACGACCATCATCACGCCTGGAACCGAATTCTCCGTGGTGGCCGCCGACACCAAGTCCGGCCTCATGACCCTGTACATCGAAATCAGCCAGAATGGTAACGTTCGGGAACATTTCGACAATACGTTCACTGAGCGCACCATCACCTATACCAAAACCTTACTGCTCAACAAGGAACTCTACCAGGACGGGCCCATTGAAATCCGGGCCAAGGCCCGGGATTCCTCTCTCAATCCCTTTGGGAAATACACCATCGTCACCGCCACCTATACCCTGGACTCCGTCCGGCCGACCATTGCCGCCGATTCTCGCCAGCTCAACATCAATCAGGGCGGCAGCGGTTTCATCTCCTATACCGTGAATGAAGCGGTGCAAAAAACCGGGGTCAGAGTCGGGACCAATTTCTTCCCCGGCTACCTCCAGACCGGTTCCACCTATTTCTGTCTCTTTGCCATGCCCCATGATACGCCGCCGGGTGAATTCAAGCCTGAAATCCTGGCCATTGACCTGGCCGGAAACGAAAACATCCGTCCCCTGCGCTACCACGCTAATGCCCGCTCCTTCAAAGCCGACCGCATCAACCTTCCCGAGAGCTTTCTGATCAGCAAGGGGGAGCTGTTTGAGCAGACCTTCCCAGGTGATCCGGAGACCGATCCTTTGGGCCGCTATCTGAAAATCAACACGGAACTGCGTGCCAAGAACAGAGCCCGGCTCAAGGAAATCGGGCTCAACACTTCGCCGACGCCGCTGTTTGACGGAGCTTTCCTGCGTGCCCCCGGTTCCACCACCGCAGGTTTCGCGGACAATCGCGACTACTACTACCAGGGCGTTCCCGTGGACAACCAGACCCATCTC
>JAHJKV010000359.1 GCA_018822065.1 Pseudomonadota bacterium | reverse complement strand
GGGATGCGAGAAGGATGCACAGGGCGACAATTCGGGTCTTCATGGGAAACTCCTGCACGAGGGCAAGTAGGATTAACGTTGTCGAAAAAACTGCGTTCTGAAAGAATTACATCCAATTATCCACACTACTGGGTACCAAAGATAAGAGCCCGGCACAAGCCGGGCTCCCTTAGTATTGCGGTCACATGGCAGCGCTAGCAGGCCACGCGCTTGACGCCTTCGATGGAAGCTATCTTGTCCAGCAGGACCTGGTCGGGCTTCTGGTGGATGACGTAGACGGTCTGCACGTGCTCGGCCAGTTTGCGGGAGTTGTTCTCGCGGATGTTCACGCCCAACTCGCCCATGGCCATGCCGAACTTGCCGAACATGCCCGGCTTGTCCTCGTGGGTGATGAAGATGGTAAAGATGTCCGTCCCCTCTTCCGCCACAGTGGAGCCCACATTCACGGAGTTGCCGAAATCACCGGTGGTCAGATACTTGGTGACCACTTCGGCGATCTCCATGCCCGTGCGGATGCCCGCATTGGTGGTACTCGCACCCAGGTGGGCGGACATGACGATATTGTCCAGTTCCTGGAGCTTGTTCTTGAAGGGGTCTCCCTCACGCTTGGGCTCGGACTCGTAACAGTCCAGGGCCGCACCGCCGATCTCACCCTTCTTCAATGCCGCGTACAGGGCGTCCTCGGAGACGTTCTTGCCACGGGAGGCGTTGATCAGGAAGGCGTCGTTCTTCATAAGCGCCAGTTCCTTCTCACCGATGATCACACCAGTGCCGCCGGTATGCAGGCTGATGAAATCCGAAACCTTGAGGACCTCCTCGATGGTGTCCAGGTATTCGATCTTGGAGTCGATGGAGTGGTACATGTCAAAGCCCACAACCTTCATGCCCAGACCCCGCGCTTTGCCAGCCAGGGACTGGCCGATGCGGCCGCAGCCGATGACGCCAAGGGTCTTGCCAAAGAGTTCGCGGCCAATGAAACGCTTCTTGTACCAGGTGCCGTTCTTGAGGGCGTCGTGGGCCAGGGGCACCTTGCGGGCAATGGCGAACATCAGGCCCAGGGCGTGCTCGGCCGTGGCATTGGTGTTGCCGTTGGGCGCAAACTTGACGATGACGCCGAGTTCCTTGGCAGCTTCCAGGTCGATGTTGTCGGTGCCCACGCCGCCGCGGCCAACGATCTTGAGCTTGCCGCCGTTTTTCACGCCAGCCTCCAGCACTTCACGGGTAACTTTGGTGGCGCTACGCACCAAAAGCGCGTCGTAGCCGCCGATTTCACCGACCAGGTCTTCGGGGTCCCGCTTTTCGGCGTCCAGGGTAAAGCCTTGTTTTTTCAGATACTCCTGAGCCTCGGCCACCAGGCCGTCATTGGCAAGAATTCTCATGTGCTCTCCTTAGAGTTTTTCCAGCTCGGGTTTGAGGTCGGTCAGATACGTGGTCAGCATCTCCGGGGTGATATCGCCCATGTGGCCGATGCGGATGACCAGGCGCTGTCCGGCTTCTTCCATGGCGGTGTTCAGCTTGCCGTAGCCAGGGTCCATCAGGTAGCCCTTGCCGCGCATGGCCTCCTTCACGCCCTTCTTGAGATGGGCGGAGGTGACGCCTGCAGGACAGAGCACCGTGGTCAGGGTGGGCGAGCCATAGCCCTCGGGGGCGAACAGCTCGAAGCCGTCGATGCCCTTGGCCCATTCGCCGACCATGAGGCGCATGGCCTCGTGACGGGCGAAGCGGTTCTTCACGCCCTCGTCGTTGACGATGTAGTCGAGCTGGGTGTGCATCATGTTGGCCAGAGTGCAGTTGGGGGTAGTCACGGTCTGGAACTTGCGGGCACGGCCAAGCTGGGTGTTGATATCCGAGCTGTGCCCCTTGTTGGTCACGCTCTTGGCCTTGTCCTCGGCCTCCTGGCTCACGAACCCGATGCCGAACCCGGCGGGAAGGCCCATGGATTTCTGGGTGGCGGTGGAATACATGGCCGGACCGGCCTCGTTCAGCTGGATATTCGCGCCGCCGAAGATGGAGACGCCGTCCACCAGGGGCATGGCCCCGTACTGACGGATAAGCTTGGTCACGGCCACGATGTCGTTCTTCACACCCGTGGAGGTTTCGTTGTGGGTGAAGGTGACCACAGCGGGGCGTACTTCCTTGAGCTTGTCCTCAAGGACGTTCAGGTCAATGGCCTGCCCATACTCGAACTTGAGCTGGGCGTTCTTCTTGCCGTTGACCTCGGCCATCTTGTGGTAAAGATCGCCGAATGCGCCAACAGAGACGTTCAGCACGGTTTCGCCGTCCGCCACGAGGGAGCGGATGGAGGACTCC
>JAHJKV010000358.1 GCA_018822065.1 Pseudomonadota bacterium | reverse complement strand
TCCAAGGCGCGGCTTGAGCAGACTCGACAGGATCTCATGACCCAGGGCGTCCGGGCGTATCTTTCGGTCATCCGCGGACGCGAGATGGTCAAGTATGCCACGCGAAGCGAAGAAAATATCAAGCGACTGTCCGGTATGCAAGAGGCCCTGGTGGAACGAGGTGCCGGACTCTCCTATGAAGAGCTTCAGGTCAAGGCACAGCTTGCAGGTGCGCAGGCTACCTTAGTCAACACCGAACGATCCTTGGATGCTGCTCTCAATAATTTCCGTGCAGTGTTTGGCCTGACCTTGGCTTCCGACCAGGTTGACAAGTTGGTAATGCCAAAAATGCCTCTGGAACTGATTCCCGGAACCCTGGACGAATGCATTGCCGTTTCCACTGCTGAAAACCCCTACCTCGCCGAGTTGATGCATAACGTGGAACGCAATTCTGGTCAGGTGGAGGCCATTGACGCCAATTTCTACCCCGCCATCGATTTGGTTGGTGAGTATTACCGCAAAGAACAGGACCAGGGAGCCCAAGGGGTCCGGTACGAGACCAAGGGATCTTTGCAGGTCTCCTACAATATTTTTAACGGTTGGGCTGACACTGATGCTTCCAAGTCCGCTCGTGCCGATCTTACTTCGGCCAGAAAGTCCGTGCTCGATCGCCAACGGACCGTGGAAGAAAACGTCCGCAATTCCTGGCTTGACCTGACCACGCTCAAGAAGAACATGGAACTCTATGAAAACCAGGCCAATATCACCTGGGAATTTCTGGCATTGGTCAAGAAAAAGAAAGCAATGGGGGCCGAAGTCGGTCTGCTCGACATCCTGGTTGGTGAAAGAGATTACATCAGCGCTATCAGTGCCAAGGTCGGTGCGGAGATCGATTACAATATTGCGGCCTATACCTTGCTCTTCCAGATGGGGCGTATGAATTCTGCTGCGGTCGGCGGCGTTTAACTGGGCCTGTGGGGCGTTGAGACGCCATGAACGAACTCCTCAGGCGTCTCTTTCTGAAGCCCTGGCTTGCGGGCGAAATTTTCATCGCCACCTTCTTTATCAATCTGCTTTTTCTGGCCTCGCCTATCTATGTCATCCAGATTCTTTCTCGTTATATCCCCTATGGTTTTGATGGCACGCTGGTTACCCTGACCACTGGCATGGTCGTTGCCATGACCCTGCTGTTTGCATTCACCGTCATACGCAACCGACTTTCTGCTGCCGTCAGTCTGGAACCAGACCAGGAACTGAGTCTGCGCTCACTGGCCATATTGGCCCGCGGGAGGTCCCAGGCGCTGCTTTCCATTCCTCAGAATGTTCTTCATGAAGTCATGAGTCTGCCCCAGGCCATCCAACCCGCCTTTGATGCAATCCGGATCAATACCGTCGTGGATATGCCTTTTTGCCTGCTCTTTCTTCTCGCAACCATGATCTTGAGTCCTCTCCTGGCTCTGATCACTTTTTTTTCCATTTTATGCTCAGTCCTGGCCAGTTGGATGTCCATGAACAAGGCACGGGATGCGGCCATGGCCCTCCAGCAGGAAGTGGTTGCCCATCGCGGCCTGGTGGCCTCTGCCGTTGTTGGGGCCGAGACCGTACGGGCTTTTCGTGGCGGCGATTTTTTGCGGCGAACCTGGGATGTCCAAATGAACAGGTTGGCCTTTCTGCGCAAGAGCTCTTCCGACCAGCGCGATCTTTCTCAAGGTGTGTTGCAGGGTATTGGCGGGGTATTGCGCGTCGGCATCTACGCTGTTGGCGCCAAGCTTGTCGTTAATGGCGACATGAGTGTGGGGGCGCTCATCGGGGCGAGCATTCTTGCTTCCAAGGCTTTGCAGATTTCATCTTCCTATATGCAGACCTGCCACATGCTGGCCAAGGCCCAGCGGGAACTTTCGCGGTTGAACGAGTTCTTTTCCCTTCCTCTGGAAAACCAGACAGGCACTGCACTCAGGGAATATACCGGGCGGGTGTCCTTAAAGGATTTGAGCTTCGTCTATCCAGGTGCCACCGGACCGCTTTTCGAATCCTTCAACCTGGAACTGGAACCTGGTTCCATCGCCAGTGTACTTGGCTTCAACGGAGCGGGAAAATCCACCCTGTGTAAACTCGCGGTGGGACTCATGGACCCTTCCCGCGGTCATGTGCTGATCGATGGCATCAATATGCGACAGTTGGCACCAGACTGGTGGCGGCAGCAGGTGTCCTATTTGCCCCAGGAGCCCACTTTCCTGACGGCGACCATGCGAGAGAATATCATTCTTGCCGCACCGGATATTGATGGTGCCAAACTCAATGAAGTGGTTCGGGCCTCCGGTCTTCGACGTTTTCTCGATGCCAGCAAGAACGGACTGGAGACCGTGCTTGTCGAGGGGGGGCGCAATCTTCCTCTTGGCGTCCGCAAGCGTCTGGCCCTGGCCCGCGCCCTGGCTGTTGGCGGCAAACTCGCGGTTCTGGATGAACCCACGGAAGGGCTCGATGCCGAAGGGTGTGCGGCTGTCTATGGGGTAATGAACAACATGGCCAAGCAGGGGACGACCATCATCGTGGTCACCCAGGATTCGAATATTTTGAAAGGAGTTTCCGTGGTCATTGATCTGACGCAGAAACCTGTGCCAAAAATTGACCGCAACCCGCAGGTTACTCCGCAGCAGGACAGGGATAAGTCATGAGCAGGGAACGCAGAACAGACGAATCCCTCCCGATTGAACCGGTCCTGGAAGATCAGGATCTGGAGCCCCGTGAGGGGGAATCCTCCGAACACATGGTCACGTCACGGGTTTCAGGTCTTCTCGGTCGTGCCTGGGAATGGGGCGAGGCCGCATGGCGCGAGGGCCGCGAGCAGGGACAGGACGTCAGTCGCACAACCCACCTGCTGTTTTTCCTCTGTGCCGCCTTCTGTCTGCTCTTCCTGATCTGGTCCGCCATCTTTCGACTGGACATTGTCTCCGTTGCCGGAGGCGAGGTCATTCCCCGTTCCAGGGTCAAACGGGTGCAGCACTTGGAAGGGGGGATCGTACGCAAGATTATGGTGCGCGAGGGGGATTCAGTTGCTGAGGGACAACCACTCGTCATTCTGGAGGAAACAGCCTCTGAGTCTTCGGTGGATGAGCTGGAGTTGCGCGTTCAGTCCCTTCGTATCGAGATCGCCCGACTGGAAGCTGAGGAGAATGATCTTGAGGAGCCGGTGTTTCCGCCTGATCTCTTGGAAAAAGCTCCAGCCCAGTTGAATGAGGCTCTCGACCTCTTCTTTACAAGTCGGCGCAAGTATGAAAACGAGATATCGACCCTCGAGGAGAGCATCAGTCAACGGCAACAGGATATCCTTGAAATCGAGTCACGTCTGGTTAATCTACGCCGCAATCTACCCCTGGTTCGCAAACAGGTTGCCAGGGACCACGACCTCTTCAATGAACAGCTCATCCGTGAAGACCAGCTTATCGGACACCAGAAGGAGTTGAACAATCTTTTGTCGGAGATAAACGAGAACAATGCGGCGCTTTCCAGAGCGCATTCCATGTATGCCAGTGCGAACGCAACATTGGCCGGGTTTAAAAACGAGTTCACTGAGGAAGTGCGAACCAACCTCAAGAAGTCTCGCCAGGAGCTGTTGGAGATGAGCCAGCGGTTGCGCAAATTCACCGACATTGAGCAACGCACGGTTATCCGCTCACCTGTGGATGGTCTGGTCAACTCGCTCTACATTGTCAACGAAGGCGAGGTTGTCCGGCCGGGTGTGACCGTCATGGACATCGTTCCGGCAGGTGATAAATTGGTCATTGAAGCCAAGCTCCCGGTACGTGATATTGGTTTTGTAGCCGTGGGACAGACTGCGGTTATCAAGCTGCCCACTGCCGATGCCAGACGATTTGGCAGCATTGAAGGCGAGGTGGTCAACATCAGTCCTGATGCGGTCACCCTGCAGAGCGGAGAGACCTTCTATCGGGTGCGAGTGGAAACCGAGAAGGGCTACTTTGAACAGAGCGGTCACAAGCACCATCTTTTTCCGGGAATGCAGGTCATTTGCGCCATCCACACTGGAACACGGACTGTTTTGGAATATCTCTGCTATCCGTACTTTGATGCCCTTGCAAACGGACTGCAGGAAAGATAGTCTCCGTCGACTATGAAAATCGGACTGACAATGCAGGTCACCTGGGCCATGGAGGGCGACGAGCCCCGCGACACCCTATCGCGCTCGTGGTCTGTGTTTATGCGCCGGGCTCTTCCCTCGGTAAGTTGGGTACCTATCCCCAACCTCGGCGTGGTTGAGGCCCTAGGCTTTCTTGAGACCTATGAGTTGGGAGGGATCATCTTCACTGGCGGCGGTCATCTTGGACAGGACTCCCTGCGAGATGAAACCGAGCTTGCCCTCCTCGATGCGGCCATCAAACTTGAGTTGCCTGCCTTTGGTGTCAATCGCGGTCTTCTGCTCATGCAAACCCGTTTCAAGGGTGGCATTGTCCCCCTGTCCGGACATATGAAAGAGGAGCACTCCGTCCATCTTTCCAAACTCCCGTTCTACAAACATGCCTTCCGTCAAGTCACGGTCAATTCGTATCATACCGCCGGGATTGAGCGGCTTGCGCCTGGTCTCCTGCCTTTTGCTGTTGATCCCAAGGGCCATGTCGAAGGAGCCTACCACGACAAGCACCGACTGGCCGGAGTGCTTTGGAGCCCCGAGACCACAGGTGGACACGAAGAATTTGACGCCGGGCTCCTCTCCACTTTTTTCCAGTCTGAAAAATAGATTTCACTCCCCAGGCTCGTTTTTTGCAAATCTTCCTCTAGTTCACGAGATTCCGTCGATGTGCTGACGGTTTCACGGAAATGGAGGTTGAAGAGATGAAATACGCGACACCAAAGGTGATTTGGCTCGTTGGCATGTCTGGGCAAGAAAAATCAATTCTTGCCGAAATGTTACAGGATATCTGCCGCAACCGTTCCATCCCGGCCATGGTGGTCAAGGATGAACAGATGGGGTTGTGTTCCGGAGATGCATGTCAGGCTTTAGGACTGAACGAGAGCATGCGACTGGGACACCTGGCCAAGACCCTGGCCAATCAGGGATATCCGGTCATCGTGTCCGCTCCGCCACATACCGGGGAGACCCTGGCAAAAAACAGGGCAGAACTGCCCGGATATTTTGAAGTCTATCTCGCATCTGAGTATGACTCGCCCGAGGTTGTGCCTGTAGCGCCGGACCTGCGGGTGTTTGCAAACAACCTGCTCGCCAGCATCGGTGGGTTCCGGGATTTGGCCGAGGACATCTTTGAAGAGGTGTTTGGCCGTGGTCAGCTTATGCCAGAGGCTCTCGGACGGGCTCACCTGCCAGCGGGTGGGTTGCAGTCCGCACTCCAGGCTATCTGAAAAAAAATCAAGTATATCAGCCGACCGGTTTGTCCTAAACATGACGGGACAAACCGGTCGGTTTTTCGTATTCTAGGTCAATGAAATCTGTTCGTTCCGACCTTCCCATGCTCTGGCATGCGGCCCGAACTGCGCTGGCGGCCACTGCAACCCTGCTCCTGACCCAACTACTGGGCCTTCCCTACGGCTATTGGGCAGTTATTTCGACTATCATTGTCATGCAGTCCAGTCTCGGAGGCAGCATTTTGGCCGGAGTGCGTCGTGTGGTTGGAACCACCCTCGGCGCGTTTGTTGGGATACTGGTGCTCCTGCTGCTGTCTCCTTCCTGGTGGGTGATGGGGCTTTCAATTTTTCTAACTCTGGCCCTTGCGACTCTTGCCACCCGTGCCCAGGAAACGTTTCGCATGGCAGGCGTCACCCTTGTCGTCATCCTTTTAGTGTGGCCCGGCCATGGCTCTGTGCTGTGGTTCGGTCTGGAACGATGCATGGAGATTCTCATCGGGGTCGGCGTGGCGTTGCTCTTTTCCTTGCTTATGTGGCCCAATCGGGCCGGGAATCGACTGCGGCAGGAACTGGCGGAGGAGACCCGTGGCCTGGCGAACTGGCTTCAGGTGGCGGTGCGACGCTTCTTGTCCGGGGATGAGGATGACGAACACAGCCGCGTCGATCTCCTGGCTGATCGGCTTCGTTCCAGTCGGGAATTGCATGAACTGGCGGTTCAGGAAGCGATCCTGATGCGAGGGGGAGGCGCAGAATATTTGATCGCCCTTGGAACCTTGGAGCGTATTTTCGGATTGATTCGTGGCCTGAACCGGATCGCGGCAGTTACACCTTCAGACGGATACCAGCAGCGGCTCGAAGGAGAGATCACGTCCCTTGCCACGGAATGCGTAGCCTTCATGAATACCCTGGCCGACCGCATACAACCGGGCGCTCAGACTCAGCATGCGCGGCCTTCAAGGCTTCCGGTCGCGGTGGAGACCATGGAGGATCGTTTGCATGAGCTGCGCGACGAGCGGGCCACTGCCGACTATCCGTTAATGGACGTGGCCAACGTCTTCGCTTTTGTCCAAACCCTGAAATCCCTTGCCGTGGAACTGGAGTGGCTCTCCCTCAAGTGGTGAGTTTATACCTGTTCATCGCGGTTTCGCACATAATTGCGCCACAATCCCAGGGGATTGCAGCATCCCTGTCCTTCGAAGTTTGAGCGCCTGGCCTCCGTGCCCCGTGTCTGGTGGGCCATGAGCAGGCAGATATAACGATTCGCCTCCTCGTCAAAGAGGAGTTCGGGACACCTTCGGGTGTAACCGTGGAGGCGATGGGACACCTCGCAGGGAGTATCGATGCAGCACCAGCC
>JAHJKV010000357.1 GCA_018822065.1 Pseudomonadota bacterium | reverse complement strand
ATGAAACCTCTGGAGGCTACTGACCGGTTGCCACTTCGTAACCAGCGCCCTTCCAGGCGAAGATGCCGCCGGGGAAGCGCTGGACATTGATATAGCCGCGCTTCTTGGCCCAGATGGCGGCGTTGTGGCTGCGGCCGCATTTGACGAACCCGCAATAGACCACTACGCGGCGGTTCTTGTCTGGACCGAGCAGGGCTTCATATTCGGCCTCGGTCTTGCCCGCTGTCTCGGCGGTGTCCCAGGTTTCCATGGCCCCGATAGGGAAGAGGAACTGGACCGCGCCGGGGACGTGCTGTTTGACGTAGCTGTCCTCAAGGGGCATGGCATCCACGATGACCATGTCCTCGCCGGAATCAACCAGGGCCTTGAGTTCGGTATGATTGAGCAAGCCGTAGCCTCCGGCCACTACTTCCCGGGCCAGTTTCACAGCCTCCAGGTCTTTGGGCACCTCGGCCTTGAAGGCATCCTGACCGCAGCCTGCAAGCAGCAGGACCGACACCAACAACACCGCAACGAATCCAATTTTACGCATCACACTCTCCTTCTGTATTCTTCACCCGCACCCGAAGTGGAGCCGGGATATGTCTTTGCACCAACTGCCGCAGATACATCCATCCGCAGGCCGTAAGGAGCCATAGATCTCGCTGCAGAGCCTGATCCAGGCCGTGGTAGGCCTCGGCCTCGGGATCTCCAGGGCCGAAACAGCCGCAGTCCACGTCCAGGCCGATGAATATGCCGTAGGCCAGCACCATGGAAAAACCCGCCAAAAACAGCGTCGCCCCGAGCACGCCGCCGGGGCGGTTCAGCACCAGCAACACCGCCACCCCAAGCTCGGCCAGGGGCAGGGCCACGGCCAGAGCCGGGTTCAGCCAGTCCGGAGTGAGACCGTAGCCGGAAATCACCTGGGCGAAATCACCCGGGGCGGCCAGTTTGGGCACTGCCGCAATGATGAACACCCCAGCGACAAGCAGCCGGAGCGCCAAATACATCGGGTTTGAAAAAAGCAGCCTCCAAAACATACTTGATTTCTATCGTATGCCTTCTGTGAACTCCAATACTTTCTATCAGTACATCGAATTGACACCTATCGGATTTATCTATTTCTAGACTTTTTCTTGAAAGTGATTGCGGAATCCTGTATGAGACTCCAACAACCCCCAACAACGGGAGCCTGTCTTGGCCGAAAAAAAGGTTCTCTCCGTCGCGGAAATCGCCCGTCAGCTGGATGTTCCCGAATCCACAGTCCACTACTGGAAAAACCGCTTTGTCCAGCATCTGCCCTCGGTGGGACAGGGGCGGCAGAAGCGTTTCCGGCCTGAGGCTGTCGAAATTTTTGCCAAGATCGCTGAGATGCTTGGGGCCGGGCATCCCGCCGGGGAGGTCATGGACGTTCTCGCCCAGCAGTATCCCATGACGCCATCCACCGTGGTAGAAAGCGTTCCGACGGCCATGAGCGCCATGTCCATGGAGCCTGTCATCCAGATGGCCCAGACCATGGGCAACGAGATTGCCAGAAGCCTTGGGGACTATCTTTCGAAGCTCATGGACCCGGACATGGCCCAGGGCCAGCAGGACATCATGCAGCTCCGCGAGGAAGTGGACCGCAACAATGCGCTCATTTCCGCCCAGTATGACGAGATCGAAGAACTGAAGAGGGAAAACTCCGAACTCCGCGGCAAGCTCAAGGTCATGGAGCAGGAATTGGTGCGACTGCGCAAAGATAGCCGGGAATTGGAAAAGCACCTCCTTGACAAGATCAAGAAGATAACTAGCTAACCCCTCAGACCGAGGGGTTTCGGGTCTGCTTGGACCCGCAGAACAACATCATGTCGCCGCCCCCTCCGGGGCGGCGAATTTTTGTACAAGGAGCATACGACGTGACCGCGAAAAAAAGTTACAAATTCAAGGCCGAGATCAAAGAGCTTTTGGACATCCTGGTCCACTCCCTTTACACCCACAAGGAAATTTTCCTGCGCGAACTCGTGTCCAATGCTTCGGACGCTTTGGATAAATATCGCTGGAAGACCACTGCTGAGGACAACGACGGACCGGACCTGGACATCCGCATCAGCGCGGACAAGGAAGCAGGCGTCCTGACCATCACCGACACCGGCATCGGCATGACCCGCGAGGAACTGATCCAGAACATCGGGACCATCGCCCATTCCGGCTCCGCTGAGTTCGTCAAGGCCCTGGCCCAGAACAAGGAAGGGGACAGCGGCGTGGAGGGGCTCATCGGCCGCTTTGGCGTCGGGTTCTATTCCGTCTACATGGTCGCGGACGAGGTCACGGTCACCACCCGCAGCGCGGACAGTGAAACAGCCTGTGCCTGGACCTCTGACGGCCAGGGTTCTTACACCATCACGGACCTTCCCGGCGACACCCCGCGCGGCACCTCCCTCGCCGTGAAGCTTAAAAGCGACTTAAGCGACGAGTTCACCGACCTCGATGCCCTGAAGCGGATCATCAAGAAGCACTCCAACTTCATCGCCCACCCCATCTTCGTGGGCGAGGACCGGGTGAACACCGTGACCGCCCTCTGGCGCGAGCCCAAGTTCCAGGTGAAGAAGGAGCAGTACAACGAATTCTATCAGTTCCTGACCTATGACACCGACGAGCCCCTGGCCACCATCCACACCTCGGTGGATGCGCCAGTGCAGTTCAATGCCCTGGTATTCCTCGGCAAACATTCCCGCGATCCCTTCGGCATGGGCCGCGACGACTGGGGGCTCGACCTCTATGTCCGCCGGGTGCTCATCCAGAAGCAGAACAAGGACCTGGTTCCCGAATGGCTCTCCTTTGCCAAGGGCGTGGTGGACACCGAGGACCTGCCCCTGAACATCTCGCGCGAGACGCTTCAGGACAACCTGCTCATCCGAAAGATCCGCACCAGTCTGATCAAGACCATCCTGGCCGAGTTGACCACCATGGCCGAGAACGACAAGGACGCCTACAACCTCTTCTGGGACGCCCATGCCGAACTCTTCAAGGGGGGCTGCCAAGACTACCTCCACCGCGAGAAGCTCGCGCCGCTCTTGCGCTTCAACTCCTCCATCCATGAGGACCACCTGGAGCTGACCAGCTTCGACGATTACATCGCCAGGGCCAAGCCGGACCAGAAGGAAATCTACTTCCTCTTTGGCCCCAGCCGCGAGGCCTGCAAGCTCTCGCCCCATGTCGAAATCTTCCGCAAGAAAGGCGTTGAGGTGCTCTTCCTCTACGAACCAGTGGACGAATTCATCATGGATGGCCTCAAGGAATACAAGGAGTTCAAGCTGATTTCCGCCGAGCATGCGGACACCGCCTCCCTGGACAAGTATGCGTCTGCTGAGAGCGACAAGGAACAGGCTCCTGAACTGGGCGACGAGGAAAAGAGCGCCCTGGACGCCCTGCTGGGCAAGATGCAGGATGCCCTGGGCGAAAAGGTCACTCAGGTGCGCCTCTCCAGCCGGTTGTCCGACTCGCCGGTCTGCCTGGCCAACCCGGACGGCCACACCACCAGCAGCATGGACAAGATCATGCGGGTGATGACCAAGGACCAGTCCATCCCCACCAAGGTGCTCGAGATCAACCCGGACCATCCGCTCATCCGCAACCTGATCCAGGTCTACCAGGCTGACGCAGACGACGCCTTCATCCCCCGCGCCGCCACGCAGCTCTATGAATCCGCCCTGCTGCTCGAAGGCTACCTGACCGACCCCCACGCCCTGGTGGGCCGCATCCAGGAACTGCTGACCGACTCCAGCGGCTGGTACGTCCAGACCAAAAAGTAACCCGGTACACCAGAATGGGTTTCCAAAGGGACCGTGTCCCTTTGGCCGCCGGAGGCATATACCCCTCATCCGAGATCAACACGAAAAAGCGCGACAACCTGCAGGTTGCCGCGCTTTTTCCGTGTGATCTTGTTGGCGGGCCTAGGGCCTCCGGCGGCCAAAGGGCGGAGGCCCTTTGGAATCCCGATTTAACAAACAGGGGGGCGGGCGGCGAGGGAGGGGTTGAGGGTCATGGTGTTGGCTACGGAGTGCATGAGCACGCTGGCAACGATTTCGTCCAGGCGGGCGGTGTAGCGGCGTTGGAACTCCGTGCCGTTGGTCGTAAACAATGCGATCTTTTCCTTCTGGGATTCGCACCAGGTAAGGAGCGCCCGGTTGGGCTTGAGCATGGCATAGCGGTGGACCATGTGCAGGGTGCCATGGCAGACGGGCATGGCTTCGGCGTTTGCTGCCAGCAGGTCCGTGTGGTCCTGGTCCATGTCGTGCAAAAAGGCGTTCACGGCCCGGGCACCGTCGTAGTTGCCTCCGGTTGCGAGCAGGATGCGCAAGCGTTCCCTGGACAGAGGCTTGGGGCTGTAGGGCTGCTCCCAGCTTGCCGGGACCTGTTCGCTGTTGTCCCAGGTGAGCTGGCCGGTGCGCAGGAAGCCTTTCACCTTGCGGGCCATGGCAGGCCAGAGGGTGCCTATGTGCTCCATGTCCCGGCGCAGGTCCGGCCAGGGACCGGAGCCGTCGCCGTCGATGGTCACCTTGAGGAAGGGGCAATGGTCGTCGATGTCCGTGACCTGGGAGTTCCAGACCCCTGAGAAAATGCGGTCCGCGTCGAGCAGGCGGCAGTTGCCCAACTCGGCGGCCACAGCCCGGAGGAAGCCGCCTGCCTCGCGCCAGGCCTTTTCCCAGCAGGTGAGATAGGAATAGGGGTGCGGACCAAAGGCCGGGTAGTGGGAGAGCTGGGAGGCGAGGAGGATCGGGGTGGAAGGATAGCCCTGGCGCAGGGCGGAGACGAACTGGGCCCAGCGGTTCAGGTAGTCCATCACCGGCAGTTTGACCTGCTGGAACTCGGCCTTCATCCAGGCCTCGAACTCCGGGCTGGCGTTCCATGACGCCGGGTCGACGAAGAAGAGATAGCCCGAGCGGTGGGCAAAAAGGGGCTCATTTTCGTGGAAGAGATTGACCACGAAGAGCGAGGGCGTCGGGTCAGACGCAGTGATGGCCTGGAACTGGTTGGCCAAGGTGCGCTCGTGCAGGAAGTCCGCCAGATCGAAACGCTCGGCCCAGGCACTGAGTTCCGGCGGGATATTTCCGCCGCTGGT
>JAHJKV010000356.1 GCA_018822065.1 Pseudomonadota bacterium | reverse complement strand
CGACCTGCTCCTTGGCTGGGATACGGACCAGTTTCCCACGGACATCTACGGCGTCACCCGGGCCATGCTTGTAGTCCTGGAGAGTGGCGGTTTCGGCACTGGCGGTCTGAACTTCGACGCCAAGTTGCGCCGGGGTTCTCTGGATACCGAGGACCTCTTCCACGGGCATATAGGCGGCATGGACACCTTTGCCAGAGCGCTGCTGATCGCCCAGGCCATCATCGACGATGGCCGCCTGCCTGCCTTCCGCGAGGCGCGCTACGCGGGATGGAACGAGGCCAAGGGGAAATCCATCATGGAGGGCTCGGAGACCTTGGAATCTCTTGAAGCCTATGCCATGGAACAGGGGGAGCCCGAGACTTCCTCGGGACGTCAGGAATATCTGGAAAACCTGCTCGGTTCATTCGTCTAGGACGGAGCCATGGAGAAATAAATGGCACAGCAACTGTTCATTGGCATTGATTGCGGCACCCAGGGGTCCAAGGCCGTAGTTCTCGACCGCGACACCGGGGCCATTCTGTCCGAGGCCTACGCCACCCACGACATGATTGAGAACAACCTGGGGCGTCGGGAACAGCAGACGGCCTGGTGGGTCGCGGCTTGCACCAAGATTCTCAAACAGGTGCTGACCAAGGTGGACGCGGCGGCGATCAAGGCCATTGGCGTTTCCGGTCAGCAGCACGGCATGGTGGCCCTCACGGCCTCGGGGGAGGTCATCCGTCCGGCCAAACTCTGGTGCGACACCGAGACCTCGGAGCAATGTGCGGCCATCACCAGCCGGGCCGGGGGCCAGGACGCGGTTATCAAGCTGATCGGCAACACTGTGGCTGCCGGGTTCACGGCCTCCAAGATCGCCTGGATGCAGGAGCATGAGCCCCAGCATTTTGATCGGCTGTCCACGGTGCTCCTGCCCCATGACTTCATCAACTTCTGGCTCACGGGCGAACGCCGGGCCGAGTGCGGCGACGCCTCGGGTACGGCCTACTTTGATGTCAAGAACCGCACCTGGAGCCCGGAACTCATCGCGGCCATCGACCCCTCGGGCAAGCTGGCCAGCTGTCTGCCCGAGCTCATCCGCTCCGACGAGCCTGTCGGGACTTTGCGGCCGGAACTGGCCGAGGAATTCGGACTGTCCACGGAGGTGCTGGTCTCTTCGGGCGGCGGCGACAACATGATGGGAGCCATCGGCACCGGCAACGTGGTGCCCGGCGTGGTAACCACCAGCCTGGGAACCTCCGGGACCATCTACGCCCACTCGGCCGAGCCGGTCATCGACCCCCAGGGCGAGTTGGCCGCGTTCTGCTCCTCCACGGGCGGCTGGTTGCCCCTGGTCTGCACCATGAACGTGACTGTCTCCACCGAACTGGTCAAAGAGGTCATCGGCATGAACAACGAGGAGCTCAACCAACGGGCGGAACTGGCCCCCCTGGGCGCCGAGGGTGTCATGCTATTGCCTTTCTTCAACGGCGAGCGCACCCCAGCCCTGCCCACGGCCACGGCCTCCATCACCGGGCTCAATCAGCACAACTTCACCAAGCAGAACCTCTGCCGGGCCTTCATGGAAGGGCCGACCCTGGGGCTGCGTTACGGGCTGGACGTGTTCAAGCGGCTGGGGGTCTCTCCGGCCCAGGTCCGGCTTATCGGCGGCGGGGCCAAGAGTCCCCTCTGGCGACAGATGGTGGCGGATATCTTCGATTGCCCTGTGGTGCGGCCTTCCAATGACGAGGCCGGAGCCCTGGGCGGCGCGATCCAGGCCCTCTGGTGTTGGCTCGGCCAGCAGGGCGAGGCAGCGGATATCGTTGAACTGGCCGGGCGCTATGTCAGTCTGGACGAAAGCGGTGCAGCCGAACCCATCCCTGCCAATGTCGCGGCTTACGCCGAGGTCTATGAGAGCTACCTGACCCTGGACCAGGCCCTTCGGCCGACCTATTTGCGCTAGGCCGCAGCTCTCAGAAAAGCAAAGGCCCGTGGAGCGATCTGCGGGCCTTTTTGTATGGCGTTTCGGAATGTATCAGGAGCTTTCGACAGTCCAGTCGGCGTCGCGGACGGCGTAAAAGAAGCCGTGGCCGGGGAAGATGCGGGCGCGTTTGTTTTTCGGGGCGAGGGCCTGGTCTGTTTCGAGCATCAGGCATTGGAGCCTGGTCATTTCGCGGGCAAAAAGGGTCGAGTCGATGTTGGTGCTGGTCATCAGGGTTCGGGCCAAAGAGAGGGTGGACTTGGCCCGGTCGGTCAGACTGAGGATGTCGATGAGGTAGTCGCCGGAGAAGAGCAGGCCGTGGTCTGCGGAATAGAGGAAGACCTGGGAGCTGACATGGCCGCCCAGACTCTGGAGGGCCATGAGCTCCACATCGCCAACCAGGACCGTG
>JAHJKV010000037.1 GCA_018822065.1 Pseudomonadota bacterium | reverse complement strand
TCGTAAAACGTCTGCAAAACCAGTTTCCAGGAGGCATCCGCATCACCCATGCGGATGCGCTTTCCATGGGTCGCAAGCAACCCCAGCCCGACTTCGAAGCCTATGAACTACGGCTCGTGGGCAGCGACGAGGAACGCACGGCCATGCGCCTGCGCTGGGAAGCGTATGTTGCAAGCGAGACATTCAGTGTGGTCAAGACCACCAAGAAGGGAGTGAAGAGCGTGAACCTGCGGCCACTGATCGGCCAGGTGCATATCGAGGGCGACCTGATCCGCTTCACTGCGGACTGGTCAGAGAACTATCTGAGCCCGCTCTTTGCGACCATGGAAATCTCCGGGGCAGAACGCCCCGACCAACTGGCCCTGCTCAAGACCGACCAGTCCTTCCATCCCATTGAACTCTAATCTTCCACCGTCAGGTCGATGATCTTGAAGGCCTCTAGCGGTCCGTCAGGCAACGGGCGGATACGCATCTCGATGACGGTCTCGCCCTTGGCCCGCGCCGTGAACAGGTACAGCACCCGCTTTTCTTCATCCGGATCAGGCACCAAGGAATCCAGGCTGACCACGGCAGGATCGAAACTGGCCCCGGCCAGTTCGTAATTCGGCCCGGAAGGGTCACGCATTTCCAGGACCAGCGCCTCGCCGACGTCGATGGTCGCGCTCATGCGGTAGTTCCCGTCCGTGTCCAGACGGGCCGGTCCGCCCTCGCCTCCGGCCCAGCCAGGCATCATGGAACACCCGGCCAGTACCAGAACAACGAGTAGCGCGAGAGGCGTAGTCCAGCGCATGCTAGACCTCAACGCCGCTTTTGCGCAGGCCGGCCATGCCGCCCTGGAGGTTCAGGACGTTCTCAAACCCCTTGTCGTCCAGGGTCACCTGGGCCTCATACGAACGCGCCCCGGTGTTGCAGATCAACACTATCTGTCTGTCCCGCGGCAGTTCGTCCAGCCGCTGAGCCAGTTTGCCTTGAGGGATATTGTGCCAGTCGCCACCGTGCTTCTCCACGAACTGGCTGGCATCGGCGCGCTCGCGGCAGTCCAGGAAGTAGTATTCATCGGAATCGCGATTGCTCCACAGCGCCTCGAATTCCTCGGGTGTGATGCCGGTGTTGCGTCCGGCCAGCACGTTGTCCGCCACGTTGGCGATGGAGTTGAGCACGTCCATGGCCGATGCAAAGGGTGGGGAATAGGCCACTTCGAGGTTCGAGATGTCCTCCACCGTGACCCCACGCCCCAGAAGGGCGGCCACGGCGTTCACCCGCCCGATCATGGCGTCTCCGGTTCCGGCAAAGCCTTGCAGGCCCAGCACCCTCCGGGTGCCGCGCTCCACCACCATCTCCAGGGTCATCAGTTCCTTGGTGGGATAAAAATGGGCCCGGTCGAGCTGAATCTGGAGGACGCTGACAGCATCGAGTCCCGCGCGTTTGGCTGCAGCCAGGGAGAGCCCGGTCCCGGCCACAGAGGTCTCGAACAGTTTGACGCAGAACGAGCCCACAGCCCCTTCAAATTTACGGTTCAGGTCCGCCAAGTTGTCGCCGATGACCCGGCCCTGTCGATTCGCCATGGACCCCAGGGGCAGGAAAAAGGGCGCGCCGCTCACCAGATGTTTGATAATGACGCAGTCGCCCCCGGCGTAGATGTTCGGGTCCGAGGTGCGCATGTACTCGTCCACCAGAACGCCGCCTCGCTCCCCGACCTTGAGCCCGGCGTCGCGGGCCAGTTCGTCATTGGGCAAAACACCCGCAGCCAAAATGACCAGGTCTGCCTCGATCTCAGCCCCGGAGGTAATTACCTTGGACACCGTGCCGTCGCCCTCGATCCGCTGCACGGTTTCGCCCATGCGGAAGGTGACACCCTGCTCCTCCATGTGTCCCCGGGCCATGCGGGCCAGGGTAGGCGAGACAAGGCCGGGCAAAATCTGGTCCATGAGTTCCACCACCGTAACCTCGACCCCCCACATGTCCGCCAGAGCCTCGGCCATCTCCAGGCCAATGAACCCGGCTCCCACGATGACGGCACGCTCAACGCTCCCGGCAGTGACCAGGGCACGGATGCGCTCGGCATCCTGGAGGTTGGCAACGTAGTGGACGCCCTGCAAGTCCTCGCCCGGCACGTTCAGCCTGCGGGGCTGGCTTCCCGTGGAAATGACCAGCTTGTCATAGGGCAGCTTGGCCCTGTCGCCGGTCTTCAAGTCTTCCACCTCGACCACCTTGGCCGTGCGGTCGATCCGCGTGGCCTTGGTGGAGGGGACCATCTTGACCCCTTTGACCTCGTCGAAGAAGTCCACGTCACGCACCATGTGAAAACTGGTGGTGCACAGCTCCTTGACTTCAGAAACGTCGCCGGAGACGTAGTAGGGAATGCCGCATCCCCCGTAGGAGAAGCGGTCGTCCATGTCGATCATGGTGACCTGGGAGCGGGGTTCGAGCCGCTTGAAACGACAGGCCGCCTTCGGCCCCAGAGCGACAGCGCCGATGATTACGATGTTCTTGGGCATGGGAGTATGTTCCTTGCGCGTATGTCAGGTTCATCCGTCGGCGCGGACTATAGCGTCACGACCGAGGATAGGCAAGGCTCTGATAATGCCTGAAAATCCTAGCCTTTTCTACAACGCCGCAATGAATTCCTTGATGCAGGCACCGAGCCGGGCAATGCCCTCTTCGATACGTTCCGGGTCGGCGTTGGAGAAGTTGAGGCGCAGGGTGTTGTCGCCGGTGCCGTCCGGGTAGAAGGGCTTGCCGGGAACGAAGGCGACCTTGCAGGCCAGGGCCTTTTCCACCAGGGCCATGGAGGAGCACCCCTCGGGCAGCCGGGCCCAGAGGAACATGCCACCCTCGGGATCGGTGACCGAGACCTCTTCAGGAAAATGGCGGCCAATGGCCTCGGTCATGCGTGCGGCCTGGGCACCGTAGCACTCGGCAATCTTGGCGATATGTTCGTCAATGTCGTTGTGGGCTAGGTAGTCGGCCATGATCTTCTGGGCCACGGTGGAGGTGTGCAAGTCAGCGGCCTGCTTGGCCACCACGAGCTTGTCGCGCACCTCGGTTGGGGCCACGACCCAGCCGATGC
>JAHJKV010000355.1 GCA_018822065.1 Pseudomonadota bacterium | reverse complement strand
CTGTGTGGCGGCCACGCATGAGGGCTCCGGGCAGGGTCACGGGCACCGCGCCGTGTGCCATGGACTCCAGGCTGGAGTTGCAGCCCGACCAGCCGAAGGAATCCAGGAAGATGTCGCCGAGGCTGGCAAGGGCCTGGAAGCGATCGCCGGGCAGCTGCGGCAGGAAGACCAGGTGGCGGTCCGGAGCGAGGCCAGCCGCAGTGAAGGCCTGTTCCAGGCGCTTCCGAAACAGGCGGTTGAGATGCGCCGCGCCGCTGTTTTCGAGGAAGACAAAGCGGGAAGCAGGCACCTTTGCCGCAATGGTCGCGAAGGTAGCGTCCTGGGACGGCAGGTATTTGTAGAGGGTCTGCAGGCACAGGTAGACCGTATCGTCCTCACGCAGGCCGAAATCTTCCCGCCGTTCGTTGCTCGGGGCGGGCGAAGAGGGATGGTAGGCCACGCCCAGTCCGGGCAGACGGACAAGTTTTTCGCTGTAGTGCTCTTCGCTGTTGGCCGGTTCCATGAGATCGCTGGAAAGAAAATAGTCCATGGTCCCAAGGCCGCTGGTCTGGGGGTGGCCCCAGGAGACGCACTGGACCGGGGCCAGACGCAGGCAGGCAGCGCGGGCGCAGAGCGGATCCATGCCCAACTCCGGGTAGATGAGGATGTGCGGGGCGTCGCGGCGGATGGCCTCGGCCAAGGCCGGAAGCGTCGTCAGGTCTTCCTGGAAGCGGTCGAAGATCTGCCGCGCTACAGCGGTTTCCGGGTCCGTGCGGCTGGATACGCTGTAGCCGGTGACCATGAAACGCTCCCGATCAAGTCCGGCGCACCAGCCTCGGGTGGGCAGCTTCCAGACGGAGTGGTCCCGGAAATGTCCAGACACGAACCCCACCCGAACCCGCTCCCCTGCTTGGGGCGGCGCGGGGAAGGAGTGTTCGGCCGCCTGGGCGAGTGTGGCCCAGGTCGCGTTCATGGTCCGATGGATGATCGTGCCGTAGAGGGTCATCAGTTCACAGTCGTTCTGTCCCTGGTAGGGCAGGTAGTAGGGCTGCAACCGGCCGATGTTCCGGGCCAGTTCGGCCAGGGTGGAGGGGGTGGCGGAGGCCACGGCTGTGGCCAGAAGTGTCAGGTCGCGGGCATAGGCAGCGCGGCAGGTTGCGATGTCCTCCCCGGTCGCATAGGCGAAGGGAATGCGGCTCATGGCAAGATACAGTTGCAGGGACAGGTCGTCTGGGGCCAGGCGCACGGCCCGTTCCAGATGGCGAGATGCCAGGTGTGCATCGCCCTGCTCCTTGAGGGCCATCGCGAGGTTGGTCAGGGCGGGCAGGTGATCCGGGTTTTGCTCCAGGCAGCGTTCGAACTCCTCCTGGGCCTTGCGGAACTGTCCGAGGACCTTGAGGGTCGCGCCGAGGTTGTTGCGAACGTCCAGGTTCGTCGGGTCCAGTGCCAGCGCGTCCTCGTAGCGGGCGATGGCCTCGGCATTGCTACCAAGCAGGTGGAGGGCGTCTCCCAATCGGGCGAGGTAAGCTGGATTGTCCGGGCCAAGGGCGACAGAATTCCGGCAGTGGGGGAGCGCCTCCTCGGCTCGGTCCATGCGGAGCAGGGTGTCGCAGCGTCCGAAATGCCCGGTCGGGTGTTCCGGGTGTTCGGCGGCCAGGGTTTCGTAGGTCGCCAGGGCATCATCGAAGCGGCTCTGGGTGCTTTGGACTTGCGCGAGCGCTTCGAGCGCATCAAGACGAAGCTTCGGGGCCAGGGCCGCCTGTTCAAAACGGTTGGCCGCCTCCTCCAGGCGGTCCACAAAAAGAAGAACCGTTCCGGCATTGAAGGCGCTTATGGCGTCTTCCGGCCTCAGGGCCAGGGCCTGTTCAAAGGCCGAGAGTGCCTCTTGGAGTCGCCCGAGATGCTTGAGAGAAATCCCGAAAGCGTTGATGAGATCGATATCGTTCGGGGCGAGTGCGCTGGCTCGATGCAGGTGTTCGAGGGCATCGGCATGGTTTCCACGTCATTGCTGTCCGGTTGGGAACCGTTAGTATTCGTGGATTTTCGCATGAGCGTTGACCTTTCAGGCAAAGGCCGTTTGATGGACATGTTTG
>JAHJKV010000354.1 GCA_018822065.1 Pseudomonadota bacterium | reverse complement strand
CCGGTGATCATGGATGCCACCCATTCCGTGCAATTGCCCGGCGGACAGGGCACAAGCTCGGGCGGGCAGCGGCAATACGTACCTGTGTTGGCGCGTGCGGCCGTGGCTGCCGGGGCGGACGGCGTGTTCATGGAGGTGCATCCCGACCCGGACCACGCCATGTGTGACGGACCGAACTCCTGGCCCCTGGACCAGGCCGAGGGGCTTTTGCAGACCCTCAAGGATATCTGGAGCCTGGTCCATGGCTGATCCCTCGATGCTCGCCGCCAAGATCAAACTTTTGGTGCTGGACGTGGACGGGGTGCTCACTGACGGGGGACTCTACTATGACGACGAGGGACGGGTTAGCAAACGTTTCAATGTCCAGGACGGCCTGGGCATCAAGATCGCCCAGAAGTCTGGTCTGGACATTGCGGTGATCACCGGCCTGAACCAGCCGGTTGTCGAGTTGCGCATTCGCGAACTGGGCATCACGGAATATCACCCGGGCCATCATGACAAGGCTCCTGTTCTGCAAGATATTTGTAAAAAAAAGGGAATTGACCTGGACGAATGCGCCTATCTGGGCGACGACTGGGTGGATATCACGGTCATGAAGCTGGTTGGACTGCCCATGACTGTTCCCAATGCCAGACCGGAACTGTTTGACCTGGCGCTCTGGACTTCGAAACGAAATGGGGGCGACGGAGCGGTGCGAGACGCCATTGACTTCATCCTCAAGGCCACGGGCGCGTTTGACGCGGCCTGGAGCGCATGGTCAGGCGTATGACCGGCGCGAACGCTTTGGGTCAGACCAGAAGAGGTCGGGCCGCCCCTGGGCGGGTCACCATCGGCTGGCTTGTGGTCTTTGTCCTCGGGGTGTTCCTGGGGGTCGTGTTCGTTCAACAGACCCAGGCACCCGTTCCCACGCCGAACAAAGAAGAAAAAGCAGAGGCTCAGAAACCAGGGCTCGATGAACTGAGCCAGCCCCTGAATGCAGAAAAGGCGGACATCGTGGCTGAGGATATTGAGCTGGTGCAGGGAGCTGACGGGCGCATCGACTGGAAAATCCGGGCACGCATTGCTCGCTATAGCCAGGAAAAGAATGTGGTTTCCATTGTCAGACCCGAGCTCTTCGCATATATCGGCGAGAGCCGCGATGAAGTGTTTGTTCGCGCCGAGACCGGTGAAGTTGATCAGGAAGCGGATAATTTCAGTCTGCGGGAGAACGTGGTCGGTCGGTATGGACTCTTCGCCCTCAAGGCGGATGAAATGGATTATATCGGTGCCCTGGACAAAATTTATCTGAAGGGCAGGGTGATCGTGCAGCGGCCTGATGTGGATATTCGGGCCAAGGCCATCGAGATTGATGTGATCAACCGGGAAATGTTGGCTGCTGGCGGAGTGACCGCCACCCTGAGCCCTGGGGCCATGGATGACGGCCAATTTGAACGGTTGGGACTGACGGGTAAGGAGTGAGGACGTTGCGAATCTTCTACTGGATGTTCGGGGTGCTGGTGGCCCTCATGTTTTTACCGCAAGCCGGATGGGCCTGGGGTGAAATCCGTGTGGCCACCAACAACTTGAATGTCCGGGCTGCCCGGCGGGTCGATGCTCCCAAGATTCTGACCCTGGTGGATGGCCAGCAGATCAAGGTCGATTTTATGTCCGGGAACTGGTGCGCCATCTTCCCCCTGGACGCTGTCGAGCGTGACGAGACCAAGGCCATCGGCTATGCCAATGTCAGATTCCTCAAATTCGTTTCCAAGGCTCCTGAGGTTGGCGGCGAGGCCCAGTCAATACCAATTCAGCCCGCTCCAGTACCTGCCGTTCCAGCGCCAGTCGCGCCCGTGTCCGTCCAGCCCGAACCCATGGCCCCCGCTGCTCCGGCCGCGTCCATGGAACAGAACACTGACGGAATGCAGGATCATGTCGTGGAACGCGGAGAAGGCACCGTGATGGCCAAGGTGAAGGAGCATATGGACGAGGTGGAGCGGGAACGGTCCGCCAAGGCGGAAGACCCGCCGGTAAAGATCACCGCTGACCGCATGGTCTACAACGAGGCCAAGAGGACGGTTGTCTTTGAAGGCTCTGTGCAGGCTGACCATGCCGGACTTGTGCTCACTTCCGAAACATTGACCGCCTTTTTCAAGAGTGGTGGCAAGAGCACCGGGGCGGAACAGATCGACCGCATCGTGGCCAAGGGCAACGTCACCGTGAACCGCAAGACCACTGAAGGCCGTTGCGCCACGCTCACTTACATGGTGGCAGACGGGATGCTGCTCATGGAAGGCAATCCTGTGATCAAGGATGGCGACAACACCATCACCGGCCAGTTGATCAAGTTCTACATGAAGGATAATCGCAGCGAGGTGGTCGGCGGAAAGAACAAGCGCGTCCAGGCCGTGTTCACCGCCCCCGGCAAGCTGGAACCCTAGGTCATCCTCCATGAAGGGACTTACCGCCACCAACCTGAGCAAGCGCTACGGACAGAAGGAGGTCGTGCACTCCATCAATCTTTCGTTGCGTACAGGAGAGATCGTTGGGCTCCTCGGCCCAAACGGAGCGGGAAAGACAACCACTTTCTACATGCTGGTGGGCATCATCAAGCCTAACACCGGCAAGGTGCACCTCATGGGGCATGAAGTCGGGGGGCTCCCCCTGCATGAACGCGCCCGCATGGGCTTGTCCTATCTTCCCCAGGAAAGCTCCATCTTCAAAAAGCTCACCGTGCGTCAGAACCTGGATATCATCCTGGAGCAGACAAGCCTCTCCCGGCGAGAACGCAAGAAGCGGGGCGCAGAACTGCTTTCCATGTTCAATATTTCCAAGCTGGCTGATCAGGCGGCCATGTATCTCTCCGGCGGAGAGCGCCGTCGCCTGGAAATTGCTCGGGCATTGATCACAGATCCCCGTTTCATTCTTCTGGACGAACCCTTTGCCGGCATTGACCCTATTGCGGTCATCGATATCCAGAACATCATCTCCACCCTCAAGGATCTTGGCATAGGTATCCTCATCTCGGACCACAACGTTCGCGAGACCCTGAATATCTGCGACCGGGCTTACTTGGTCTACGAGGGGACCATCATCCTGGAAGGTACTCCCAAGGAGATCGTTCAGGACACACAGGCCAGAAAGGTCTATCTCGGCGACAAGTTTTCCCTTTAGGTTGCGGCCTTGCCGGATTGATTTTCTCCCATTTTTCGCCTTTGCCGATTTACACTCTGCACGCGTCTTGGTACAATTCTTTCATATGCTGTTTCTTCAATTAGAATCTTCATATTTTCAAGAGTTTGCGC
This sequence comes from Pseudomonadota bacterium, assembly GCA_018822065.1. Classification (GTDB taxonomy): domain Bacteria; phylum Desulfobacterota; class Desulfovibrionia; order Desulfovibrionales; family Desulfovibrionaceae; genus JAHJKV01. The sequence continues at coordinate 79 of JAHJKV010000354.1, read as the reverse complement.
AGGAAAGGTTGTATTCATTGCGACCTTGTGGCATACTCATATTGCCATTGCGGAAAAAGAGTGTGCATATCTTCAAATG
>JAHJKV010000353.1 GCA_018822065.1 Pseudomonadota bacterium | reverse complement strand
CCCATTCCCTCCTCCCTGACCTGTGACCTGCACGGGACGACCACGGCCACCAGACTACTGCTTAAGCCTGCGCCACTCTTGCGGGGTTTTCTTGAGGCCGCCCTGGGACCAGAAGCCGGACTGGGCGGCTTTGGCCTTGGCCTGGGCCGTGTGGATGCGCTGGAAATGTTTGTCCTCTTTCTTGAGCATGAAGGGGATGGCCAGGCCGTTTTGGACCAGGTCCTCGTTGAGCAGGTGGCCGTCTGAGCGCCAGAACCAGGCTAGCAGCCGGTTGAACCGGTCGGTTTTGGTCGGACCATATTCCAGGTCGAACACTTGGTGCTCGGTCCAATCCTCCACGAATTCCGTGGCCTCTTCCCCCCATTCCTGCCCATATTCCGGCGCATCAATGCCGAGCAGGCGCACTTCGACCGGCAGGCCATGAATCGTCAGGACGAGGGAATCACCATCGATGACCTTGATCAGCATGGCCTCTTCGGCCAGGGCGGGTGCGGCGAGGGCCAGGAGCAGAAGCAGGAGAACAAGGGTGAAGATTCGCATCAGTCCATCCGCGCTCTGCCTAGAGTGCATCCTTAGCGATGTGCAAGCAACTTGAGGAATTCATGGAGGAGGTCGGTGGCGGCGAGTTCGTCCACAGGGCGGGAGAACATGAAGCCCTGGGCGTTGTCGCATTTCATATCCTTGAGCATGTCGAGCTGGTGCTGCTCTTCCACGCCCTCGGCCACCACCTTGAGTCCCAGGTTGCGGGCCAGCAGGATGATGGTATTCACGATCTCGCGATTTTCCAGGCGGTTGCCGGTGCCGGAGATGAAGGACTTGTCGATCTTGAGATAGTCCACCGGGAACTGCTGGAGATAGGAAAGGGAAGAATAGCCGGTGCCGAAGTCGTCGATCATCAGCTTGATGCCCAACTCCTTGAGCCGCTTGAGCTTGGCTGCGGCCTGCTTGGCGTCGTCCATGAGCACGGATTCGGTGATCTCCAGCTTGAGATAGGAGGGGTCCAGGCCTGAAGCGCCGAGCACGCCCTGGATGTATTCGACCAGGTCTGGCTGGGCGAACTGCCGGGCCGAGATATTCACGCTCATGCTCATGCCTTCGCCGCCGCGGCCCTCCTGGTTGCACCACCGGGCCATCTGGGCACAGGCTTCCTTGAGAACCCAGCGGCCCATGGGGATGATCAGCCCGGTCTCCTCGGCCAGGGGGATGAACTCCAGGGGTCCGACCACGCCGCGCACGGGGTGATTCCAGCGGACCAGGGCCTCGAACCCTTGCAATTCGCCGCTCTCCACATGCACGATGGGCTGGTAGTAGAGGGCAAGCTGGTCCTCGGCCAGGGCGGCCCGCAACTCCACTTCCATCCGGCCCACTTCCAGGGCCTCGGCATGCATGCGCTTGTTGAAGACCAGCCGGTCCTTGTCGCGCCCCTTGGCCTGATACATGGCGATATCCGCGTCGCGCAGAATCTCGTCGGAGTGTTCGTAGTCGCGGGTATCCAGAATGATGCCGATGGAGGCGGCGGTGTGCACGTTCTGGCCGTCGATGAGGAAGGGTTCGGACAAGACGTCGCGAATACGGTTGGCCACCTGGATCACTTCGCGTGGATTTTCAAATTCTTCCAGCAGGATGGCAAATTCGTCGCCCCCGAGGCGGGCCACGGTATCCACCGTGCGCAGGCAGGAGAGGAAGCGCAGGGCCACGCCCACCAGCAGCTGGTCTCCGGCCTGGTGGCCCAGGGTGTCGTTCACCCGCTTGAAGCGGTCCAGGTCGATCATCATGGCCGCAAAATTGTAGCCGTCCCTGCGACGCCCGCGCTGCACGGCGCGGCTCAGGCGCTCCATGTACAACGTGCGGTTGGGCAGGTTGGTGAGGGAGTCGTGGAAGGCCTGGTGGGACAGCTGCTCTTCGAAGCTCTTTCGCTCGGTGATGTCCTGATAAATATAATAGGCGGCGGTGATGTTTCCACGAACATGGATGGGATAGCCGACAACGTTCACGGGCAAGAGCGTGCCATCCGCATGCTTGCGCAGGGTTTCCTTGTTGACCGACTTGCCCATGTTGATGGTCCGGAGGAAGGCATCGGCCTCGCTCATCAGTTTGTCCGGCACCACGAGATCGCGGTTTCGACGTCCGACAACATCTTCCGACTTGTAGCCGAACAGGGCCTCGAACCCTTTGTTTGCCTTGAGCACGGTACCGTCATTGTCCAGCAGCACGATGCCCAGGGGCGAACTTTCAAACAGCTCCTGGAAATAGGCGCGCTGATGATCAAGGGCCAACTCCGTCTCTTTGCGGTCGGTGATGTCCAGCATGGTGCCGTCGAAATGGGTGATCTTTCCGGATTCGTCGCGCACGGCACGGGCGTTTTCCAAAATCCATATCTTGCGTCCGGCTTGGGTCAGGACCTCGGACTCGAATCCGCGCACAAAACCGTCCCGCTCCATGGTCGCCAGGAATTCGCCGCGTCGGTTGGGGTTCACGTAGATGTCGCAGCTGATATCGTTGATCGTCTGGATGAACTCCTCAGAGGTTTCGTAGCCGAAAACCTGGACCAGGGCCGGGTTGACCGAGAGCACCCGCCCCTCGAGGGAGGTCTGGTAGATGCCCTCCAGGGAATTTTCGAAGATACCCCGATATTTGGCCTCAGCCTCCTTGAGGGCGCGCTCGCCCCGCAACCGGTCCGTGATGTCGTCCAGCGTCAGGATCACCGAGGAGACCTCGCCCTGGGCGTTGAGCACCGGGCTGGAGACGATGCGCAAAAACCGGTTCAGGCCATGAATCTGTTGCTCGCGCACCATTTCATGCACCCCGGCGGATTGCAGGGTGAGACGGGCGGGGCAGTCGGTACAGGTTCCCACCTGGTGGTGCATGCCGAAGATGTCCTGGCACCGGGGAGCACTCTCCAGGTCGGCATCCAGGAACCATTCGCGCATCTGGCTGTTCATGGTCTGCACCCGGAGATCACGGTCCACCTGCATGACCCCGATGGCGATATTGTTCACCAGGCTGCGGTGCTGTTCGCGATGTTCCGACAGTTCGTGGATCAGCCCTTCCCTTTCTTTCCAGATACGACGGCGCTCCCGGGCTCCGGCGCGGGCCTGGAAGATCACCCAACCGGTCGGGAACAGGGCGAGGAAGGTGACCAGGGCAATGATGACCCAGAGATCGGCGACCGTCTTGGAAATTTCGTCCTGCACATCCTCGACGTAGGTGCCGGTCCCAACGATCCAGCCCCAGGGCCGAAACAGCTGGACATAGGAGGATTTTGGTTCGACACGGTCGGGCTGGTCCTGGCGCTGCCACATGTAGTCCACGACCCCGTAGCCCTTGTCCCGGCTCGCCGCAACAAAGTCAATGAACAACCTTTTCCCGCTGAGGTCGGTCATGTCGGAGAGGTCCATGTTTTCCAGATCCGGACGATAGGGATGCATGATCATGACGGGCCGGGTGTCCTGAATCCAGAAATAGTTCAATCCGTCGTCGCCATAGCGCAGGAATCTGATGTCTTGGACGGCCTTGCTCTGGGCCTGCTCCAGACTCAGCATCCCGGCCTGGACACGGGTCTCGTAGGTCTGCAGGATGTTGATGGCGACCTGGGTCAGATGGCGCGACCCCCCCAATTCACGGGCCACCAGATTCGTTTTCAGGGACGGGATGAAGAAAAAGCTCATGGCCGCGACAAAGAGCGCCACCGTCAGGAGGGCGGGAAGGGCGATACGCAGCTGAACACTGCGAACGAACTTGGATACTTCCTCGGACATGGGTTCGATTTTTTGCAATAAATTGCCTGTGGACAAGCCAGCAGAATGTTTTCTTTATAATGGACGCCCTACATCCTGACAAGCCCTTAAACCTGGAACCAAAAATCAACAAAACTTATTCGATTTACACCAGGTTTGACCCCACCACTGCCATTGCCTATAGTTCCTATCCATAGTTGATGTTCCGCTGGTCGTGAACGAACGAAAGATGAGGGGGGGCGAATGGACGGGTATAAAAAATTCATCGCTGTCGGATGTTTGGCGTTGCTTGGAGGCTATCTGCTTCCCTGGCCGTCGGCGCTGGGCCAGACAACGACGGGACTGGCCCTGCTGCATTTGGGCTATGATGCCATCTCGGGCATGCACCAAGTCGGTCAGTATGACTACGGCATGGTCGCCACCTATTCCGCCCTGGCCCTTCCTGCTCTGGGGGCTGTGCTTTCCTTGCTCTACTGCCTGCTCTGGCCCGCCCGGAGCAACGGCTCTTTCGGCACCTTTCTCTTCCTGCTCCCTCTCTTTTCTCTGGTCCTCACCTACCTCTATCTGGGCGCGATCAAATACGACATCCTTCCCGGCGGCCTTCTCACCTCTCAGGTCACGGACATGATCCTGGACCAGGCCATGGACCTCTCCAAAACCGCCGGGCTCTGGCTGGTCCACCTGGGAGTCTTCCTGATGATGCTCGGTCGCCTGGGAAGATAACGCCTTCGACCTTCGCTCCCTCTTGACGGGACAGCGGGAAATGGCGCATTCGTTGGACGGTATGGTGGCGGCTGTTCCATCAAACCGATTTTCCAAAGGCAACCCGGCATGATCGACCTGCACACCCATTCCACGGCCTCGGACGGCACCCTCTCGCCCTCTCGGCTGGTCCAGCTTGCGGCCAAGAGCAAGCTCGACGCCGTGGCCCTGACGGACCATGACACCTTGAGCGGGCTCCAGGAAGCCCTGGACGCGGGCCGGGAGTGCAATATCGAGGTCATACCCGGTTGCGAGCTCTCCGTGGGCGCAGGCTCCCAATCCATGCATCTCGTGGGACTTTGGACCGCGCCGGGCTCGCCTGCCCTGACCCGGTCTTTCGAATTTGTGCTCAAGGCCAGAGCCGAGCGCAACGTCAAGATCGTGGCCAAGCTTAAGAAGCTGGGCATCGACATCAGCCTGGAGGAGGTTGCGGCCAAGGCCGGGGGGACCGTTGGCAGGCCGCATATCGCCCAGGTGCTGGTCGAAAAGGGCGCAGTCCCCACCCTTGGGCAGGCTTTTTCTGAATTTGTGGGCAACCACGGCAGCGCCTACGTGCCCCGCATCCGCCTCAGCCCCCAGGAAGCCCTGACCGCCCTCAAGGAGGACGGGGCCACCTCCATCCTCGCCCACCCCGCCCTGCTCGGCCTGAAATATCACCAGCTCAAGGAGACCCTGGTCGAGCTCAAGGCTCTGGGCCTGGACGGCCTGGAGGTCTACTACACAGATCACTCCCCCCGGACCATGGACCTGCTCCT
>JAHJKV010000352.1 GCA_018822065.1 Pseudomonadota bacterium | reverse complement strand
CATGCATGCCGAATTCGAAGGCCAGCTTGAGCTTGGTGCCCACGCCGTCTGCCCCGGCCACGAGCACGGGGTCCTCGATGCCGGTCAGCTCCGGCCTAAACAGGCCCCCGAATCCGCCGATGCCCGAGACCACGCCCTTGGTGAAGGTGGAGGCCACCATCTCCTTGATGCGCCCGACGAATTTGTTGCCCTCTTCGATGTTCACGCCTGCTTCGGCATAGGCCCGGCTGCGGCCCTTGGTATCCGACATGTATCGCTCCTGCTCAGGTAGAATTTCGCGTCAGGGGACCATATATGCAAGCCCGGCGGACTGCAAGGAGAGCCCGCGCTCGCGCCCCCGTATGCACGAATTATAAAAACGGCCCGCCAATTGCAATTATCATTTTGATTTGTCATTTAATTGGCAGTGGTATGTTTGCTCGCGGAGGTAAACGGAATGAAATTTCACATCGGCATGCCTTTCCTGGCCCTGGTCCTGGTCTCATTGTTGGGCGGCACAGCCTTCGGCCAGACTAAGTTTGAGAACAAGGACACGGCCACCAATCGGCAGGACTACACCTGGGGAACCCGCAAGGCAGACGACGCCCCTGGCGGTTATTTCGAAACCACCGAGCAGGGGAACGACTCCTGGGGCAACGACTTGGCCCCCGAAGCCCCACCGCGAGACTGGTACGACGAGGTGATCATCACTGTCAGCCCGGACGTGGGCTACGGCACCAAGACCACCACCACAGAGAGCACCAACTCCTCAGGTGAGGTCACCGGGGGGACCACCACGACCACGACCTATTGATTTTTCCCAGATGCCACACCGGCCAGGCGAACGCTCATTCGCAGCCGGACAGCATAGGGAGGATGCCAAGCGCATCCTCTTCAGGGGCGCTGCCGGAGATCTGCACACTCTCCTCCGGTAGCGCCTCCCGGTTTCTTTTTTCCTGCCGCTGGCGTACCATGCCCCCCAAGGGGGAACACCGCATGCATCCCGCACAACTCTGGGAATCCATCGCCGACAACCGCTGCCATTGCCGACTCTGCCGCCATTTCTGCCTTATCGACGAGGGGGAGACCGGTAAATGTGGAGTACGCATCAACCAGGACGGGAAGCTATTCACCCTGGTTTATGACCGGGTGGCTGCCGTGAACATGGACCCGGTGGAGAAAAAACCTCTCTACCACTTCCTTCCAGGCACCCTGACCTTTTCCTTTGGCACCATGGGCTGCAACTTCGGCTGTGTTTTCTGTCAGAACGATTCCCTGTCCCAACCACCCCGAAGCGGGCGCACGCCAGCCGGACACCACACGACCCCGGAAGCCCTGGTCCAGGCCGCCCTGGATGGTGGCGCGGCCTCCATCTCCTACACCTATTCCGAACCCACAGTCTTTTTCGAGATCATGCTCGAAACGGCGAAACTGGCCCACGCAAACGGTCTGAAGAATGTCCTCGTCTCCAACGGCTTCCAGAGCCCCCAATGCCTGGATGCCCTGGCCCCCTACATCGATGCGGCCAATATTGACCTCAAATCCTTCGACGACACCTTCTACCGGGAGCGGTGCCGGGCAGCGCTCGCGCCCGTGCTGGAAAACCTGATGACAATCAAACAGCTTGGCTGGTGGCTGGAGGTGACCACGCTGGTCATTCCGGACCTGAATGACAGCCGTCGGGAACTGAAATCTATCGCCACCTTCATTGCCAACGAGTTGGGGACCGACACCCCCTGGCACCTCTCCCGCTTCCATCCTCAATTCCAGCTCCTGAGCAAGCCGCCCACGCCCGTCGCCACTCTGGAGATGGCCCAGGGTCTTGGCCTGGAGGCGGGCATCGAGCACGTCTACGTGGGCAATGTGCCGGGCTCCCCGGCCTCCAATACCTTCTGCCCTGGCTGCAAGAAAAAGGTCATTGATCGTCTCGGCTTCTCGGTATTGGAGAGCGGGGTCGTCGATGGTTCCTGCTCCCACTGCGGACAAAAACTACCTGGAACATGGAAATAGACCGAGATTCACGTAGCCCCTTGCCCTCTGGTGCAGTTTGAAGTAGGAAACCTGACTCGTCGGGGCGTGGCGCAGCCCGGTAGCGCGCCAGTTTTGGGAACTGGATGCCGGAGGTTCAAATCCTCTCGCCCCGACCATCTTTCTCTGGGGCCGAATGATCGGCCCCTTTTTCGTGCCCTTCCCATCTCTTCCCAAACCCCGTTTCCTACATTTTTGTCTGGTAGCTTCCTACACTTTTGCGGGCTACCCCTAGCGCGATCCAAAACAATTTACTGAAATATTAAATATTT
>JAHJKV010000351.1 GCA_018822065.1 Pseudomonadota bacterium | reverse complement strand
CGCCCTCGCTCCAATGCGTGGTCAGGGCGAGGACAAGAACCACGGTCTGTAGGTTACTCCGCAGCCCCTTCAGCTCGCCCCCGCTTTGTCATTTCCTTGCCTATGATCTCGGCGGCTACGGCATCGTCCATGGCGTCGGCCTGCACCTGCAGCTGGTTGAGATCGTGCGGGGTCAGCTTCTTCAGTTCACTGATGGAGATAGGTCCCTTGATGTTGCCGATGCTGACGATCTGACGACGCAGGACGTTGAGCCCCACCAGGGTCGGACTCATGACCAGCTGCGGACCGTCCGTGGTAATCACCGCTTTTTCGGATTCCTCGTTGGCTTCGATGATGTCTCCTGCGGTCACATCGCGCATGGTGACATCCTTCAACATTTCCTCGCCAACCTTGAGCCCGGTGAACAGCGTGATCGTGATCTGCGCCATGCTAGACCTCCTCGCAGGTCAAGGCGCTCATCTTGAGCGGGGCGCGACCTTCCTTGGAGTCCAGCGTCAACGGTTCCAGGGTGAACGCCTCGCGCAGGATGAACTGCGCTCCGGTGTCGCACTCGAAGATGACCGTGGCTCCCGTGATGTCATTCATGGCCTTGAGCGAGATGTCTGCGCCGTGGTGCAGCTTGCACTCCAGTTCGGGAGACACGTTCTCCTCGTTGTAGTGCGTTTGACCTCTGGAATCGGGGATGGGGTTGCGCTTCACGCCGCCGGGGTTCAGGGTCGCACCGGGATCGGTACGCAATTCCTGGCCATCGACACGGATGATCGCTTTGCCGGTAAGTTGCATATTGCCCTCCTACAGGATGAACTGAATCTGTTCGGCGAAGACGCGGAACTGGTTCACCAGGTCCGGTCCGGCCAGTACGTTGAGACGGTTGCGATCATCGGCATCGCGTTCGACGATCAGGTCGGCCTTGAACTGCTCGAAGTTTTCCACCAGTCCCTTTTCCTCCAACTCCCGGAACAGCACGAGCAGCTCGGCGTGGACGATGGACGGGGTGACAATGGCCTGGCCAGGGCTGAACCTGGTTCCGTCGTCTGCCAACTTGCAGCGGGGGAACTTCTGGGTGATCCGTGCATTGGTGGCATAGCGGATGTAGCCAAGGGTGGCCGGAGTCTGCACGTCCAGGTAGCTCGGATCAGGCAGATCGTAGCTGTTGGTCTGATAGGTGGTGACCTCGCGCTCGATGAGCACGTTGCCTCCGGAGTCCACCTTGTAGGTAGCCATGCCGTCGTAAAGCAGGAGGTTGCGCTCCTCCTTGGTCCAGCGGTCGCCCACGGCGGGCGGCATGACGCCGGTCAGTCGCAGGGTTTGCAACGGGCGGGCGGGGTCGATGGAAAGCGACCCGGCGGCGATCACCGCGTACACGGCGGCGAATATCCACGGCGGGGTCGGGGTTGTTCCGGTGGCCATGCAGGACACCAGTTGATTGTTCCGGGCGTTGCCCCAGGTGCCGGACTCGCCGTGGGTGCCCCGGAAGGCGCTGTAGGCAATGCCGTCCATCTGGTGCAGCGGACCCCAGCGGTCGAGCAGCTCGGTCTCCAGGGCGACCATGTTCGCGGCGTCGGTCCAGGGCATGACGAAGGTATTCCACAATTCGTCACCAAAGGCGGCGATGGCGTCGGCCACGTCGGGATTCGCCGATCCGCTGGACATGGCCACGATGGCCACGCTGATGCCTGCGGGCGTGGTTTCGCCGTAATAGTTCAAGCGCAGGTCGATGGCGTTGCCGCACTCGCCCTTGTGCCGGGCGGTCAGGGTGACCACCGCATCAACAGCGGCAGCCGTGACCGGCAGGTCCAGGGCGGCGGTGATGGCGGCGGCCAGGGCGGTGGCCACAGCGGTGGCGGCGTCACCAATGGTGATGGACACACGAACCCGCTGCCCGCCGATGTATACATTCAAGGTGCCGGAGGCCGTAGCCGGTCCGGTGATGGTGAGCGTTCCGCTTGCGGCCGCACCGGCGGCGGCATCGGCCAGGGGAATCGCCCAGGTCTCGATGTAGCGGTCAGCGGTCTTGATGGCCGAGAACATGTTTGCCAGCATGGAACCCTGACCGAAGAGACTGGTCGCCTGGTCGGCAGAGAGCACGCGCACGGGCACTTCGGCGGTGGCGGTTCCGGTTGTGAGCATCTGTCCCAGAACCAGGACCTTGTGCATGATATCGGGAGTTCCCTGCACCGCTTTCGAGTTGTCGAATTCGATGTAGACCAGGGGCGTCCGAATGGTAGACGGAATGCCGTTAAGGTTGATGGTCATCGGTTATTCCTCCTTGGGCTTTTTGGGCGTGGGCAAAAT
>JAHJKV010000350.1 GCA_018822065.1 Pseudomonadota bacterium | reverse complement strand
GGCGTGGCGCACGGCGTTGGCCGAGCTGACCACGGAGTCGGCAAGTTCTGCAAGGTAGACCGGACCGCCGACCTCGTCGAGTTTGCTCTGAACGCGCAGGGCATCGCCCACGGTCACCAAGTCGATAGGCTGGTTTTTCTCGTAGAGCTCGATGAAGGTTTCGAAGATGGTGGCGTTGCCGGGAGCGTGGAAATCAGACGGGGAAACGATGTCCACCAGGGAGTGGAACAAATCTTTAGACAGAAAAACCCCCCCCAGGACTGCCTGCTCGGCTTCCAGGTTCTGGGGGGGGAGCTTGCGAACAAGATCGGCGGAGGCCCGATTCCGGGCCTCGCCGTCAGCAGCGTTTTTACGCGGTTTCTTCTTTTTCGAGCTCTCCATCGGTGTCCTGAGCTTCGGTTTCGACAGTTTTGACGGTTTCCGGGGTAGCGGCTTCCACGAATTCAGGCAGGCCATGACGGGTAACGCTCAGGTTGAGCGTTCCGTGAACTTCAGCATGCAGCTTGATTTCGATTTCGTAATCGCCCAACGAACGGATGGGGTCCCTCAGCATAATCTTTCTCTTGTCGATTTCAAGGCCTTTTTCGGCCATGGCATCGGCGATCATCTGAGTGGTGACGGAGCCGTAGAGCTTTTCGCCTTCGCCTACCCGCACGGAGATTTCCACCGGGGTGGCGGCAATCTTTTCAGCCACATCGGACGCGGAGTTCCGGAGTTCCCCAGCATTGGCTTCCAGCTTTTTGCGCTCCAGTTCGAACTGTTTCTGGTTCGCATTGGAGGCGGGCATGGCCAAGCCCTGAGGAATAAGATAGTTCCGACCGAAGCCGGCCTTGACGGTGACAATATCCCCGACACGGCCCAGCGCATCGACGTCGGCACGCAGAATGAGTTTCATGATGGCGCCTCCTTAGACGGTCTTCTTCTTCACGTCCGTGGAGTGGACAGTGGTATAGAACAGCAAGGCCATCTGCCGGGAGCGTTTGATCTCGGTGGTCAGGCTACGCTGGTGTTTGGCGCAGGTGCCGGTGATGCGTCGAGCAATGATCTTGCCGCGCTCAGTGACGAAGTCGCGAAGAATGTCGATGCGCTTGTAATCCAAGGGCAGTTCTTTGTCGGCGCAAAAGCGGCAGAACTTTTTCCGGGGAGTGAACTTCTTGCGGAATGACATCTTAGGCCTCCTTTCCATCAAGCTTGACGGTCAGGAATTTGTTGATGCCGTCGGTGATGCGGATGATGCGCTCCAACTCGGCCACCAGCGGGCCGGGGCCCGTGTAGGTGAGCAGGGTGTAGTAGCCACGGGACTGATTTTCGACAGGGTAGGCCAGGGTTTTCATACCCCAGTTCTTCTCATCCTGTTCGATGAGGGTACCGCTTTCTCGCTCGATAACCGAGGCGAGAAGGGTGAAGATTTCGTTGCGTTTCTCCTCTTCGAGTTCAGGGGAGAGAAGCAACAGCGTCTCATAACGTTGCATGGGTGCTCCTTGCGGTCTTACGGCCCTTCCCACAATGGGAAGAGCAAGGCAGAGGTGGTGACATAGTTGGTTTGCCACCAGCTGTCAAGTTCTAGTCGCGATTCTCCGTTTCAGGTGGGGCGTCTTTTCCTTCTTCCGGGGTGGGCGGCGTCCAGCCGCATTCAGACTTGGGGCCTCAACTGTGGAAACCGAGTTTCGGCAGCACCCACTTGTTGAGGATCAGCAGGCCGGCAAACAGGCCGACGAGGATCAATACATCTTTCATCTAGGCCTCCAATTCCCGGTCCGTGAGGCGCGTAAAGGCTTCCAGGTATTTTTCACGTGTTTTGTTGCGAATTTCGTCTGGAATTTCAGGAGCGGGCGGCTGCTTATCGAACCCGATCTCTGTCAGCCAGTCGCGCACGAACTGCTTGTCGAAGCTGGGCTGACCCTGTCCGGGAACATAGCCGTCCTCGGGCCAGAAGCGGGAGGAATCAGGGGTCAAAACCTCGTCGATAAGGGTGAGTTTACCATCCACCAAGCCGAACTCAAACTTGGTGTCTGCAATGAGAATGCCCTTCTGGCGGGCATAGTCCCGTCCGGCAGAATAGATAGCAAGGGCGGCGTCCTCAGCCTGTTTGGCGATGTCCGCTCCGGCGAGTTCCATGGCCTGGGCTATGGTGATGTTCTCGTCGTGCGCACCCAAATCCGCCTTGGTGGAAGGGGTAAAAAGCGGTTTCTCAAGCATTTCTGATTCCTTGAGATTCGCCGGAAGCGCATGCCCGCAGACTGCACCGGTTTTCTTGTAGTCGCTCCAGCCGGAACCGGTGATGTAGCCCCGCACGATGCACTCGATGGGCAGGGGGTCGGCGCGTTTGACCAGGACGCTACGGCCCGAGAGCTGGTCGCGGTATGCATGGAGCGGCGCGGGGAAGTCGTCCATCTTGCTGGCGATGACGTGGTTGTCGATGATATCTGCGAATTTCTCCATCCAGAACAAGGTGATCTGGTTGAGAATCTTGCCCTTGTCCGGGATGGGAGTGGGCAGGATCACGTCATAGGCGGAGATGCGGTCCGTGGTGACCAGAAGGAGTTGGTCGTCTGCAATCTCATAGATATCGCGGACCTTTCCACGGTGCAGCAGCTTGTATTCCTTGATATTTGTCTCGATGACAGGTTTCATGTCATTTATCCTTTCTCTTGGTTACGTATGTCAACGCTGCGGGCGTGGGCTTCAAGGCCCTCCAACCGCGCCAGTCGGGCAATCTTGTCTCCATGGGCGGCGACATAGGCCGGGCTGGTGGAGATGATGCTCGATTTCTTGCAGAACGTGTTAACGCTCAGGGCCGAGGAGAAGCGGGCTGTGCGCAGGGTGGGCAGCACGTGGTTCGGCCCGGCAAAATAGTCGCCTACGGATTCGGGGCAGTGATTGCCCATGAAAATCGCACCGGCGTGGCGGATTTTAGAGATCATGGCCCAGGGGTCTGTCACGGCCAGTTCCAGGTGTTCCGGGGCGAGCTTGTTGATGAGCTCAAGGCCGGTTTCCATGTCAGCAACCAAGAGACATGCGCCCCATTCTTTCAATGATTTTAGGGCAATGTCTCTGCGCGGTAGAAGAGCCACCTGCCGGGAAAGTTCCGAGGTGACTGCCTGGGCAAGGTCTGAACTGGGCGTGACCAGCAGCGCGGCGGCCAGGGGGTCGTGTTCGGCCTGGGAGAGCATGTCGGCTGCGATCCAGGCAGGTGTGGCAGACTCGTCGGCAAGGATGGCGATTTCGCTCGGTCCGGCGATCATGTCGATGCCGACAGAACCGATAAGCTGGGCCTTGGCAGTGGCCACAAAGATATTGCCTGGTCCGGCAATGACATGACAGGGAGCGATGGACGCCGTGCCGTATGCCAGAGCGCCGATAGCCCAGGCAGAGCCCGTGGCGTAGATGTGCTCAAGTCCCAGCAGGGCTGCGGTGGCCAATATATAAGGATTGATGGTCCCGTCCTTGCGCGGCGGTGAAGTGACGATGATCTCCGGAACCCCTGCCACCTGGGCCGGGACAGCGTTCATAATCAAGCTGGAGATGAGCGGTGTTTCCCCACCCTGTCCGCCGGGAACGTAGAGGCCAACCCGGTCTACGGGGATGACCATCTGGCCGAGCACCGTACCGTCCGGGGCTGTGGTGAACCAGGAGTTTTCCCGCTGGCGTTCATGAAAGGACCGCACATTTGCGATGGATTCTTCAAGGATGGCAAGGTCATCAGCCGGGACAGCGTCACGGGCGGTCAGGATAGCTTCCGGCGGGATGCGCAGCATGTCCGGGGTGAAGCCGGGACAGTCGAACTTGGCGGTATATTCGGCAACCGCTTCATCGCCACGGGATTTTACGTCAGCTAGGATAGCCGACACCGTAGCGTCGACGCTTGCGCCAGGGTCGGTGCGCCCATCCAGCCAATCGCGGATGGCTGGCCAGTCGGAATTAGAAGTATAGGTGAGCTTTCGTATGGGCATATGTGGTTTCCTTGCTGCGGTTCTACCCGCAAATGCTCTCATCTCAAGGGATGCGTACCATAGCTCCAGGTTGAGGAAATGTCGAGTAGGCGGATGTCTTCGAGGCGATCGCAGTTCGGGCAAAACCCACAAAAAAGGCCGGGGCCCAAGGGCCCCGGCCGGGAATGCGTCGTATTGGCGGTTAGAGAGTAATCCTTCTCTTAGAACTTGTACTCGACACCAACGACGACCTTGGCGGCATCTTCTTCTTTGTTGTTATTGCCGATCTCGGTCCAAACGGATTCGTCGAAGTCAGCGTTGATGTAGCCCATGTTCACGACAGCGGACAGCTCGTCGTAGATCTGGTACTTGGTATTCAGGTCAAATTCCCACAGGGAGTCTTTCTCGGTCAGAGTCTGGCCGTAAGTGACGCCGAGGCCCAGGGGAGAAGCACCGTTGTTCACAGAACCG
>JAHJKV010000349.1 GCA_018822065.1 Pseudomonadota bacterium | reverse complement strand
GGTCTTTTCCATAACACAGACATAGCAGAGAGTATTTCATGGGGAAAGGATATTTTACCGTTTTTGGATGATGGATTTGAGGCTTGACGATTGCTGTGGGCATCAGCAATATAGGTAAGCATTGTTTTTGTGATTCGATTCTTACTTGATTTTGGGGGGAAAGATGGTAGTTGATAGAGTGAATGTACTGCATTGGTGAAGATCGCTGGGGGGCGATTGTTGGGGTTGCTGGAAAATCAATCATTGCAAGGCAATGGCATGACCGACAAAAGCACACAAACAGTGAAAGACGAATGGGACAAACTCATTGGGCGACTTGATCGGGCGGGTATTCCTTCCGACCCGAACTGGCGAACTCTTGTTCTATATATGCGCAGCATGCGCGGATATTCGTACCTTTCCGAAAGACAGAAAGAGCAGATGCAGAAGCTCATCGTCGATACCTTGCGAGCCAAGGAATACACGGATGAGCGGTATCAGGAACTTGTTTTGGAGCAGGAGGAAATCCTGCTCGCCCCCCACAAGGAAAAGATTCAATTGGCTCTGGACGAGACCCAGGCCCTGATGAGCGATGTCCAACGACTGCTGTTGCGCAAGAAAGGTGACGTGCAGAGTTTGGAAACCACGGCAGTCGACCTTGTGGAGAGCGGTGGGAATCCGAAGAATCTCATTTCCTCCATGCGCAAGGCGTTTCAGGAAGTGGTCAATTCCATGGAACAGGACATGAAGGACCTTACGGAACTCTCCATGACCGACCAGTTGACCAAACTGAGGAACCGGCGTGCCTTTGATCAGTGCCTGGAGCAGGCCGTCAGCTCTGCCATGTCTGATGGAACTCCACTTTCACTGGTCATGATCGACATCGATCATTTCAAACTTTTCAATGACACCTATGGTCACCGTGTCGGCGACCAGGCATTGCAGGTGGTTTCCCGGGCCCTTCTGAAACTGGGTGAGGAGATCAATGCCGGTGGAGAGATTGCCTACCAGGCCTGTCGTTATGGTGGCGAAGAGTTTACCGTGATTTTGCCCGGTGCCAATGGGCCGTCTGGTGCCCAGGTGGCTGAGGAGATCAGGAAACGCATCGAACGGTGTGCGCTCAATATCGAGGATAAATTTGGCAAGCTGCTCCACGAAAGGTTGTCCATAACCGTCAGTCTGGGCGTACAGGAACTTGATCCCAACTGGAACGGGGCGTATGTGAGCAACCTCGTTGAGCAGGCGGACAAAAAGCTCTACTTCGCCAAGGAAACCGGACGCAATCGAGTCTGCCACCAATTGGACTCGTGATACATCCGCTACAATGATTTCAAGCCGGGAAGCGCATGCTCCCCGGCTTTTTATGTCTGGGCTACTGCACGAGCTGCCAGGTGCCGTCGTTGTCACGGTAGGCCTTGGCATGCACGGTTTCCATCCGGCCATCAATGGACGACCTGATTTCGATGTCGCGATAGATCCGGTCGTTTTCCACATAGGCGCGAGATGGCGTTGCTTCATACCTATAGCCCGTATCGGGGTTGTTCCAGGTGGACGTATTTCCCGAAGGCTCATGTTCCAGGGTGCTCGAGAGCATCTCCTGGTCATCCTTGTCCAACTCGTTGCCGAGGATATAGCCGAGCAGCAGACCGGCTCCGGCACCTATCGCTGCACCAGAGACCTTGTTCTTGGCCGTCAGCGCCCCTACAGCCGCGCCCAGGAGGGTGCCGGTAGTGGCATAGTCACGGGCCTTGCTCTTGCTGGCGCACCCGGGAAGGAGCAGGGCCAGGCACAATGTCAGGACGATTGCTGTGGTTCTCATGATGGTTTCTCCTCTCGGTTGTCGATGCAAATTGCAATTCGACCCGGTACGTGTATGGCCTGGCTGAAGCCAGGGTTACTGTGCTCTCCAGGGTGCCAGGCATCGTGAGATGCAGGAGAGCCTGGATACTCTCGGACTTTCGGGACTGACATTGTTTTGCAGTCGTTTCATGTTGGATGGGAAGCAACGGGTGTGCCAGGAAATAGTCGAACTTATTATACCGGAATAAATGAATATAAATTATTGAGGCTGTGTAGTTGGGATTGGGATGTGCAGGATTGGACTGGCGAGCACGCAATTTTTGCGCACCGCCCCCTGGTCGGGACTGAGGAGGCCAAGCAGGGCATGTTGGTCAGCGTTGGCGATGAACACGCCTTCCTGGTGGGTTTTTATAACGTGACCATGTGTGCGTGTAGCTGCGCTTACGGTTGTCCTGGTAGGTGTTTTCGTGCAATATCGGGTCATAGGATTCGTCTTACAAACAAGGACCGCGAAACCATGAGTGCCATACCCGAAATCGATGCTCCCTTCCCGCTGCTACGAAAGTACAGGACCGGAATACTGCCTGGGCTGGCATTGTTCATCCTGGTGCTGGCCGGGTTGACAGTCCTGTCCACAAAATGGGTCATGGAGGACATCTACCTCGACATCGCCACCCGTCGTGCCTCGTCGCTATTGAATTCGACCCGGCGGGCCACAGGTGCGGACTGGGAAGCGTTCATGCGCGGGGAACTGCCTATGGAAAGCCCGGCCTGGCAGGATGCCGATGTCGCCATTCGTCTGGCCATTCAGGACGCCAAGGTTGTCCGGATCAAGATTTATAGCCTGAAGGGTCGCGTGGTCTTCAGTTTCAACCCCGAGGATTTGGGCAAGAAAGAGGAAAAGCCGATTCTGGGGCAGGTATTGGCTTCAGGACGGGGTGGGGCCCTCGCGGTTCAGGACCCGGACGGCACGGCCCTTTATGAACTCTATGTCCCCCTGTACAACGAGGACGATTCGCTGGTCGGGGTGGTCGAGCTCTATGAACCCAAGGAAGTGCTGGACAACATCTTCTTTGGGTATGCGGGGCTCCCGGTCGTGGCTCCGGGTGTGCTTCTGCTGTTCCTGTTGTGGGCCCTGGGTCGTCTGGTGCGGCGGGCCCAGTTTGATATCGACCACCGCACCGAAGTCATGGTGGAGATGCGTCAGCGCATGGAGAGTTTTCTTTCGGACCGGGCTGTCGTTGCAGCCAAGCAGAGTCGGGAGGGCGCAGACATGCCTTCCAGCCGGATGGAATGCACGCTGTTCTATTCTGACATCCGGGATTTCACGGGTTTTTCCGAAACACATTCGCCCGAAGAGGTGGTCGATTTTCTGGATGGGGTGTTCGAGACCCTGATCGAGGCGGTTCGCTCCCAGGGCGGCGTGGTGGACAAGTTTGTGGGTGACGCGATGTTGGCCTGGTTCGAGGGGGACGAAGGGCCGGAACGCGCGGTACGAGCCGCGGCGGAAGCCTTGAAAACCCTGCCTGCCGACATGCCTCGGGGTGTCGGGATAGGGCTCTTCACCGGCCCGGTGATCTCCGGTTCGGTGGGCCCGGCCAGGCGGCGCGACTATACGGTCATCGGCGACAGCGTCAACGTTGCAGCCCGTCTGTGTTCCCTTGCCGTGGCTGGAGAGATCGTGGCGGACGAGGACACCGCAGTCCGGTCCCGGAGTACCGATTTCGGCCCCGCCAAGAGCGTGTCCGTGAAGGGGAGGAGCGCCCCGCTTGAGGTCTGTCGTTGGGAAGTGGCGACCTGGGGCGGTCAGCCCTCGTCGGCCCGGTAGGGATAGTTGCTGCCGTCGCGGATGGCCCGCCACAGTTCCAGGGTGGTCTCCACCAACGCGGGGTTAACCGCAGTCCCGCCGGGCAGACTGACGTCGAGGCGGGCCTGATCGAGCCGCAGGGAACCGTGCAAAGGTGCCAGGGCAGCGCGCAGTTCTTCCAGACGGGATGTGACTTTTTGCGAACCAAGCAGTTCTGACATCTCCTGAAATTCTCCTGAAAAAGAAGCCTGTTCGCCATATGCGGCGTCAAAGGCAAAGTCCACGGGATAGGGTGTGGGAAAAATGACCCAGAGGTGCACGGTTCGCTCCGTGACCAGTCGTGATATCTGCAGGCTGTCCTCGTCACTATCCCGGTAGGTGCCGATCACGGTGAAGGTATTGGCTTCATATTGCCGCTTCACCTCTGCCAGGGCCACGGCAACCCCATCGATGATGCGCGTTGGACGCTCTACGCGGTCCACAACGAGCCTGGGGCCGAGGGGTAAGTTCAGGAGTCCGGCGCCTGCAAGGAGCGCATCGGTCCGTTGCCTGGATGCCCTCCAGGCAAAGAACAGCACTACGACGGCCAAGGAGAGGATGGCGAGGAGTCGAAGGGGCATGGCTAACCCAGGGCCTCGCGGTCGCGCACGCCAATGAGATAGAGGATGGAGTCCAGGCCCATGGTAGAGATGGAGTGGCCTGCGTCCTGCTTGACCTTGGGCTTGGCATGGAAGGCGACGCCCAGGCCTGCCAGATGAAGCATGGGCAGATCGTTGGCCCCGTCGCCCACGGCGATGACCTGCTTCAGGCTGATGCCCTCGGCTGCGGCCACGCTCTTGAGCAGCTCGGCCTTCATCTCTCCGTCTACGATGTCGCCAACTACATTGCCCGTGAGGGCACCGTTCTTGATCTCCAGTTTGTTGGCAAAAACGTAGTCTATGCCGAGTTGCTTGGCCAGCCGCTTGCCGAAATAGGTGAAGCCGCCGGAGATGATGGCTGTCTGGTAGCCCACGCGCTTCAAGTTGGAGATGAGCCGTTCGGCCCCCTCGGTCTGGGGGAGGGTCTGGGCTACTTCCTCCAGCACTGTTTCAGGCAACCCCTTGAGCAGCGAGAGTCGCTTCTTCAGGCTCTGCTTGAAGTCCAGCTCGCCGCGCATGGCGCGCTCGGTGATGGCCGCCACCTCGGCTCCCACGCCCGCCCGCTTGGCCAGTTCGTCGATGACCTCGGCCTGTATCAGGGTGGAGTCCATGTCGAAACAGACCAGCCGACGGTTGCGGCGGAAGACGTCGTCCTCCTGGAAGGCGATGTCCACGCCGAGCTCAGCGGAGATGGACATGAAAGCCTCGCGGATGGCCTTTTCGCTGGTGGGGGTGCCGCGCACCGAGCATTCCACACAGGCCTGACGCGGGGCGTCGCCCTGCAGGGGAACCCGACCGGACAGGCGGTGGATGGTGTCGATGTTCAGCTCGTTCTCAGCCAGGACAGCGGCCACGCGGGAGATGTGGTTCGCGCTGATCTGGCGGGCGAGCAGGGTGACGATGTACCGCTTCTTGCCCTGGGCCGCGACCCACTCGGAGTATTTGGCTTCGTCGAGGGGATGCATGCGCAGGCTGATGCCCATCTCATGCGCCTTGAAGAGAACATCTTTGACGATAGGTGCCGATTCTGACTCGCGGGGGATGCGAATGAGGATTCCCAGGGTCAGGAAATTATGGATGACCACCTGGCCCATGTCCAGGATGTCTACGCCGTATCGGGCAAGGACCTCGGTCAGGGCTGCGGTCAGGCCGGGCTTGTCGCCGCCGGTGACGTGAATGAGAATGAGTTCTTGGCTGTTCATGTGCTGCTCCGCGCTTCAATTGCGGCGACTTTCGCACAGGTGGGATTGGCTGTAAAGGCTGATGGTCCCGCTATTCACGGTGCAGCGAGGTTCGCAGGTTTTGACCGATGGCGAGATGTCAGCGTCGGATGAGCCAGCCGGTGCTGGTCTTGGGACCTCGGTTGTAGTTGCCGCCGGTGCGGCGGTAGGTTACCGGGATGGCTGAGCGGTCGCTGCCGGGGGTGACTTCGACGTGGGAAGTGGACCAGAAGGCGTCGAGTTGGCCCTGCCAGTCGAAGCTCAGGGTGCCGTTTTCCAGGCGGAGGTTCGTGACCTTGTTTCGGGCCCCGGCTGGGGAGTCGATGCGGCCTGCGAGGTGGTCGCCTGTGCCGGTGATGGTCAGGATCGAGGCATACTCGCTGACCCGTTTGTCCGGGCCGGTGAGCCAATATGACCCCTCGATGCTGCCTTCATTCTGGGGTACATAATTGCCCGGCTGGGTTGTTAGTGCTGCGATTTCCTTGCGGGAACGCTCCACCTCGGCCCGCTGTGCCGCCAGCGCCTCCCGCTCGGTCCGGAGGTAGCTTTCCATCTCCTTGAGTCGGGTGCGTTCCTGGGCCAGTCCATCGGCCACGGTGGAAACCGGGGCTACGATCACCGACCCGGCAGTGCCAATAAACGAAAAGTTTCCGATAAGCGATGAAGACTCCCAGGGCACCTGTTCCCCACCCGTCTCCTGCATGACGCCGATGCGGGCGATTTTGAAGACCTCCTCGATGGGTACTCCTGGGGAGCGGATGGCCCGGAGCAGGTTGCGGGTGTAG
The DNA here is from genome assembly GCA_018822065.1 of Pseudomonadota bacterium. Classification (GTDB taxonomy): domain Bacteria; phylum Desulfobacterota; class Desulfovibrionia; order Desulfovibrionales; family Desulfovibrionaceae; genus JAHJKV01. The sequence continues at coordinate 3,070 of JAHJKV010000349.1, read as the reverse complement.
ACGCCGCCCTGACCGGTCTCCCCGTCCAGGGCCACCTTGCCCGGCGCCGTGGCATAGGCCACGATGGCGCCCGTGGGCGCGTCCATGCGCGCCAAGCCGGTGTCAGTGGAGCGGTAGGTCGAGGCAAAGGGGTTGTTGCGACAGGCGTCGAGGATGACGATGTTCAGCCCGTTGCCCGCGTCTTCCATTTTGCCGAGCACGCGACCAGCGTCGATGGACTCGAACTCCACATCCGAGGCGCTGGCTACTCGCGTGCCAACAGGAACCAGATAGTTCCGGCCCTTGAGCTGCACACCGTGACCTGCGTAGTAAAAGAGACCGACCCCGCCGAGGGCCAGTTCGCGCCCGAAATCATCCAGGGCCGTGATCATCTTCTCCCGGCCAACATCAGTCATGAGCCGCACCTGGAAGCCGACCTCCGTGAGGGCCTGGGCCATGTCCTGGGCATCCTTTGGCGCATTCTCCAGGGGACCGGCGCGGTAGGTCCCGTTGCCGATGACCAGGGCTACCCGGCGCTCCAGGACGGGCAACCCGTCGCTGGCCAGGGCCACGCCGGACACGGTCAGGCTGGCGATGAGCATGAAAAAGATACTGAACTGAATGATTCTGGGCATCTGCTGCTCCTGAAACAAACGAGGTTTTTCGCGTTGACATCTCGCCCGTCAAAGTTACTATCTTTTGAGGGACCTCTGACAGACCTGATGCAATTTACATACGAAAATGGAGGGTTTCATGGCAAAAAAGGGAACGAATATTGATATGTCCCAGTATATGAAGAAGAATTCGGCCTTCATCCTCATTGCTGTCGGCGTCATGGTCGGGTTTTTCATTGGCCTGAATATCAGCCTGCTCATGGGCGGTGGAGGCGGACCGAGCGCATCGAGCACCCCAGTGGTCTCGGTGGCAAACGTGCAACCCCTTGGGGAGTCCAAGCCTGCCGGGTCTTCTGTCGATTTCGAGGCCCTGCGGAAGCAGGCTGAAGCGGATGCGGGCAACGCCATTGGCTGGACCCGGCTGGGCAACGCCTATTTTGACGCGGACATGCCTGCCCTGTCCATTGAGGCCTACAAGAAGTCCCTGGCGATCGATGCCGGCAACGCTGACGTCTGGACCGACCTAGGCGTCATGTATCGCAGGAACAACGAGCCGGAACGGGCTGTGGAGATCTTCAATCGCGCCCTGGTGGCGAACCCAGGTCATGAAACCGCCCGGTTCAACAAGGGTATCGTGCTGCTGCATGATCTGAAGGATGTGGCAGGTGCCGTTGCTACCTGGGAAGAGCTTGTGCGCCTGAATCCTGGTGCCACCACGCCCACGGGCCAACCCGTGCGCCAGCTCATCGAGGATGTTCGCAAGGGCGGTTGAACAGACGACCGCTCAGCGACGAGGCAATCCATACGTTGCGTCCTTGCGGGGGGCTGGCGTATGCTGCCGTTATGACAGCACAGGACATTATCAAACGACTGGGGCTCATCCCGCATCCCGAAGAGGGCGGGTACTTTTGCGAAACCTACCGGGCAGGAGAAGGGGTGGACGCGTCCGCGCTGCCGGTTCGGTATGGCGCGGCACGCAGTTTTGGCACCGCCATCTACTACCTGCTCACCCCGACCACCTTTTCGGCTCTGCACAAGCTCGAATCCGACGAGATATTCCATTTCTATCTGGGCGGGGCAGTGCAGATGCTCCAGCTTCACCCGGACGGTTCAGGCCGCACCCTGACTATCGGCAATGACCTGGCCGCTGGTCAGAAGCCCCAGGTGGTGGTGCCACGCGGGGTCTGGCAGGGTGCGAGACTCGTCTCGGGGGACTTCGCCCTGCTCGGGTGCACGGTCGGCCCGGGTTTTGAGTTCGAGGACTACAGCCATGGCGAGCGCACATCGCTCACGGCCTGCTACCCAGATTTTTCGGTTGAGATCCAACGGCTGACCACCGCATAGGAGTTGCAATGCACCGTAGGAGTTGTCGTAGGATTCTGGTGTTTCTTGCTGCTTTCCTTTTTCTTGCGGGCCAGGCCTTTGCCGCGAGCAAGGGGCTGTTGTGGGAGGTGCCAGGCAAGGGTTGCACGGTCTGGCTGCTGGGGTCTATCCATGTGGCCGACGCCAGCCTCTACCCCTTGGCTCCGGCCATTGGCAATGCCCTGGCGTCATCAGAGTTTCTGGTTGTGGAGGCGGACATCACCGCCGCCCTGAGCCCGGAGGCGGCAAAACTGATGCTCAAGGCCCAGTATCCGGCCGGGCAAAGCCTGCACATCGATCTTTCGGACAAGACCTTCCGGGCGTTCAAGGAACAGGGATTTGACCTTGAAAAGTACAAGGGTTTCCGCCCCTGGTTCGTGCTTATGCACATGGGGCAGGAAAAGCTGGGTGAACTCGGCTTTGACCCGGCGTACGGCGTGGACCTCCAACTGATCACCCTTGCCAGGCAACAGGGCAAGCAGCTCAAGGAACTGGAGGGCATTGTGCAGCAGCTCAAGCAATTGCAAGCGATTGCGGACCCCGACCCGGAGCGGTACATGAGTTATATGCTCACAGACCTGGCTTCCCTTGAACAGGACATGCACACCCTGCTGGATGCCTGGAAACGCGGGGACGCCATGCAGCTTGAAACACAATTGTTCCGGGATCTTAAACAGCATCCCGAGACACGGCCTTTCTTCGACGCGATGTTCTTCGAGCGGGACAAGACCATGGCGGTCAAGATTCTGGATTACCTGGCCTCCGGGCACAACCATCTGGTGGTGGTCGGTTCCGGGCATCTGGTCGGGCCGGGGTCCATCGTGGAATTGTTGGAAAACAGTGGATACCACCCGGTGCGACGGTAACCATGCGGGTGATCGATCTCTCCCACCCTATTACGACTGGCATGCCGGTCTGGCCCGGCGATCCTGGCGTGGGACTGGCGCGCGTCGCAGGCATCACCCCAGAAGGTTTCCGACTCACACGGATCAGCCTGGGCAGCCACACGGGTACCCATCTGGACAGCCCCGCACACGTACTTCTGGACGGGAAGGCCTTGCATGAACTACCGCTGGAGCGGTGTGTCGGACCAGGATGCGTCGTAGACCTGCGAG
>JAHJKV010000348.1 GCA_018822065.1 Pseudomonadota bacterium | reverse complement strand
GATCCGGGGGAAACAGTCCGTAGACTGGTTCGGTTTCCAGTCCAAGGGCCATGGGCGCAGCCCCGCCGATCTCCTCCAGAATGTCGCGGTCAAAGGTGTAGTCGCCAGCGTAGGAGAACATTTGCAAAAAAACCGGCCGCTCCCCGAAGAACTCTTCTGCCTCAGGGTAGATCGAGCGCAATTCATCGTGGGAAACCTGGGCCGAAGTGCTGGCTCGGCCGTTATCCACATAGTTGGTAAAACCAAGGCAGGTGTCGTAGGCTCCTAGGGAGGGTTTGCAGAGGGTGCCTGGCAGGAAGAGGATGAGATCGATCTCACCCTGGCCACCAAAGGTATTGGAGGTCTTGAGCGGGTAATAGAGATCATGGCTGGCGAAGCGATAGCACACCGGCTCGATGAACCGGGGCTGATCGGAGAGTTCCACATAGTCTAGGACGAAATAGGGGATGCCCCGTTGCACGTAGTCGTCCACGATGGTCTCCACCGAGGAGTAGGTCTCCTTGGCAGGCAGGTTGTGGCTCTTGAAATAGTCGTTGACCCAGGACCGGAACTGGGTCGCGTTGTTGACTTTGATCACGGTCATGTCATGGGCACCGAGTTTCTCCTGCACCAGCAATTCAACGGCCTGGGCCTGCGGGGCTCCGCCCTTGGTCGCCATCAGAAAGCTGATGCCATGGGTTGCCAGCAACCCGGACACGGTCTCAAAAACCCCGTCTGGCGCAAGCTTCACCTGGGGTTCGGAAGGAAAGGGAATGAAGCGGAGGATGCCGACCTTCGTGTCGGCCAGGAGGTCCGTGCCGAGGATGAGCACCTCCTCGCTGCCGTTGTGCAGAATGATAGCCTTCTGCGCACTTTCGCTGACCTGTGCATCCGAGACGAGGACCTGGCCCATGTCCGCGTTGGCGCAGTGCAATGGCAGAAGGAAAAAGACGCAGAGAATGCAAAACATGAAAATGGATTTCATCGGCAACACCTCGCTGGGTTCAAGATGCTTACGGCAGCATGCCGCGACACCGTCAACCTGCCATGGCTGACGATGTCGGAGCAACCGTTCCTGCACTGTATTGACTATGCTCCGAGGCCGATCAGGAGGCGTTCCCCAAAGCTGTGAAACTGTCCGATGATGGTTCGGCCTCACCCACCGGTTCTGGGTCGGATACGGGCGGGATGTCTTGCCCGTCGCAACCCTTCAGGCAGTCGTTCAGGCAGCTCACCTGGTCGCTCCCTTGGCACAGATTGTCATTGGGGCAGCACGAGTCATAACAGTCCGTGTTACAGGTCGCCTGAGCCGAGACAGCCAAAAAGCAGACGACCACGAGGCAGCAGAGGGAAATCATTAATTTAGCCACAACGTTCTCCTTTGAGTTCGAAAGCCTAGGGTCTTCGGAACTTCTCCCCGAAACCGGGCTTCCGCAATGTCCTCAGGTTGAGATTTCAGAGTTCAAATCCAAGTCGCTACACCCAACAACGGCTGGATGGAACTTTCCCCTGTGTAATTAGATACTCCGACTGGATAAGAACTCAAGTCATTTATGATTCATCCGGGTCAAAGGTCTTTTTGAGAATGTGAAGGAACAAGCTGCAACGTACGCTTGATCCGGATGAACCAAAAAACGGCCCCGATGCTGACCACCTTATTGCGATTTTTCAATATTCCTTGGTTGTTTCTTGCCTTTTCAAGTAGCCTTTCTCCCTCCCTCCGTCCGTTTTCTGCAATACACCCAGCAAATCAACCACTCCTTGTTTAAGAAAGAAACAAAGGCAAAGGAAACCCCCGCTTCGAAAAAAGCGGGGGTTGTCAGCGATCTGAGGCCTCCCTGGAGAGGCCTTTTCTTTTGAACCGCTGTGGTCCGGCGCTATTCCTTGACCGAACCGGCCAGCAGGCCCCGGATGAAATAGCGGCCCAGGAAGATGTAGATGGCCAGGACAGGTATGGCCGCCAGGATGGACCCGGCCATGGGCAGGTTCCAGCTCACGGCCTGACCGCCTGCCAACTGGGCAAGTCCCACGGTGATGGGGTTCTCGGAATGGCGCGTCAAACAGATGCCCCAGAGGAACTCGTTCCAGATCTGGGTAAACTGCCACAGGCTGGTGACCACGAATCCGGGTACTGAGAGGGGGAAGACGATGCGCCAGTAGATGGAAAAGAAGCCCGCGCCGTCCAACCTGCCAGACTCGATGAGCGCCGTGGGGATCTGGGAGTAGAAATTGCGGAAGATAAGCGTGGTGATGGGCAGACCATAGACGATATGCGCCAGGATCAACCCCGGCAGGCCCCCATAGAGATTCATGGCCCGCAGGGTCTGGAAGAGCGGAATCAGGATGACCTGGTAGGGAATGAACATGCCGAAGAGGAACAGGGTGAAGATGACCTCCGAGCCTCTGAACTTCCACTTGGAGAAGACGTAGCCATTCAGGGAGCCGAGGATCGTGGAGCCTGCAGTGGCGCAGAGCGTGAGGATAAGCGAGTTGATCAGGTTGGGGCTCAAGAGGTCCAGGGCATCTGAGAAACTGGCCCAGTTGATCCGCGTGGGCCATTCCCAGGCCGTGACCAGGCTGATGTCCGCCCGGGCCTTCAGGGCCGTGACCACGGTCATGTAGGCGGGCAGCAGATAGAGGACGACCAGCACGGCCAGGGTGGAATAGAGCAGCACGGAGCCGGGGGTAATGCGGCGGACGGCGGTGGGCATCAGCGTGACCTCCGCTGCCGGTACGACCCGACCAGGTAAGGCACGATGAACAGCGCGGCCACGAAGAAGAGGACCATGGCAATAGCCGCGCCCTGGGCAAAGTCGTTGGCCCGGAAGGTGGTCAGATACATACGCAGGGCCGGGTGGCCCGTGGCTGCATTGTCCGGCCCGGTCATGGCGAAGAT
>JAHJKV010000347.1 GCA_018822065.1 Pseudomonadota bacterium | reverse complement strand
CGGCCCGTGCCATCATCGTTCCCGAGATGAACATGGGCCAGATGTCCCGTGAGGTGAAGCGGGTCAACAACGGCAGGGTCAGGGTCAAGACCATGAACCGGGTGGACGGCGAGATCATCACCCCATCTGAAATCCTCAAGGCCGTGATGCAGGTATAGCTATGAACAAAATATTTGAAGGCAATCAGATCATTCATCAGTATCTGCGGCACAACAAGAAGTTTCCGCACGTGCTTTGCCCCGGTTGCGGTCATGGCATCGCTCTCGGCTCTCTGGTGCGCAGCATCCACGGCCTGGGCCTGAATAAGGACGATGTCTGCGTCGTGGCAGGCATCGGCTGTTCCGGCAGGCTGGCCGTATATGTGGACTTCAACACCGTGCACACCACCCATGGCCGGGCGCTCACCTTTGCCACGGGCATCAAGATGAGCAATCCCAAGCTGAATGTCATCGTGATCATGGGGGACGGGGACGCCCTGAGCATCGGGGGCAACCACCTCATCCACGCTGCCCGGCGCAACATCGGGCTCACTGCCCTGGTTCTCAATAACAATATCTATGGCATGACCGGTGGGCAGAGTTCCCCGGCCACCCCGGCAGGCTCTTTCTCCATGACCACGCCCTTCGGCCAATTGGAGAAGAGCTTTGATATATCGGAACTGGTCAAGGTAGCCGGGGCAAACTTTGTCGCGCGTGGCACCAGCTTTCATGCCCAGCAACTCGACAAGCTCATCACCTCTGCCATCACCCATCCCGGGTTCTCCATGGTCGAGGTCTTCAGCCCCTGCCACACCCAGTTTGGTCGCAAGAACAAGTACAAGGGGCCTGTGGACATGTATCACGGGCTCAAGAAGGGCGCGGTGCCCATGGAACGCTGGAATGAGATGAGCGAGAAACAGCGGGAGGGAAAATTCTCCACCGGCGTGATCGTGGACAACGTCGAGCCAGGCCTTGAGGAACGCTATTATGATCTGAAGGCGCGTCTTGCGGGAGGTGGGAAATGACCAAGACAGTGAAGCTGGATCGGTATGAAATTCGATTTTCCGGCACTGGCGGTCAGGGGATCATCACCCTCGGACGCGTCATGGGGTCGGGGCTGGCCCTGGGGCATGGGTTCAACGTCACCCAGACCCAGAGCTATGGTCCCGAGGCTCGTGGCGGTTCCAGCCGTTGCGACCTGGTCATCAGCACCGAGGCCATCAGCTACCCCAAGGCGGAGAGCCTGGACATGCTGGTCGCCCTGTCCCCGGAGGCGTGCAATGCCTACTACCGGTATCTCAAGCCGGGAGGCATTCTGCTGGTGGAGTCGGACCTGGTCACCCAGCCGCCCACCAACACCTATCTCGGCCTGCCCTTTACCGATCTGGCCAAGAAGAAGGTGGGCATTGTCCAGGCCATGAACACCGTTGTGCTCGGGGCACTCACATATCTGATGCCCTTTGCCGACCAGCGCCTGATGCGCACCTCGCTCAAGCAGTCCCTGCCGCCGAAGATCCAGGAGGTCAATGTCAAGGCCTTCAATCTCGGCTACCGCGAAGCCAAGCGGGTCTTTGGCGCAGATGGTGTCAACTGGACCGGCAAGGCCGAGGAAGTTGATGGGCACGAAGATATTTGATGTGGAGCACCATTGCAGAACCCGAGAGCCGCTGTTGAAGCGGCTCTTTTTTGGGTTCATCCGGGCCAAGCGTACTTTTGAAAAAATGAAAGGCTGTGGTGAGTTCTCTTTCTCAATTGCGCGCAAACCATACAAGCAGGGGCAGGTTGTTAATTTTAATAACTCATTAATATTTTTGTAATTTTTATTATTTTGTGGCATCTAAACAGCAACAGATAAGATTATAATAACCTAATTTGGAGGCTCTTAATGAGTTCCACCCCTAAAAGTAGCAATGATCAGAGCAAAGAATCTATGTCCGAAACTACGGACATAGAATTGTCGAATGAAGAACTGGGAGGCATTTCTGCTGCTGGAAATTCGGCTCCCAAGCACATGGGGGATAATATCTTTGAACAAATGGAAGCATTATCAGGAAGTGCGGCTGAAAAAGAGCAGCATATCAATGAGCTACTTTCAAAAAATGGGGATGCCCCCATGTCAACTCAGGATGCGATGCGCCTGCAATACGAGTTGATGCAATTGAATCTACAGACTGAGATGACAACCAAGGTGGCAGATAAGTCATCACAGGGTGTGCAAACTTTGTTTAAAAATCAGTGAATAACATCGAAGAATCACGACCATAAGTACGCTTGGGCAGGATGAACCTTTTTTTGGCGTTTCCGGCTTTTGACAACCGGGGGTTCGATCTTATTCTATTCTGAGAATGCTCGTGCTTGATTGTGAGCATTTCTGGTAGCAACATCTATCTCCAGACGGTCCCCAAAGGATTGTTTGGACGGGGAGAATGAACATGACCACCAAGAATACAAAGCTATCCAAGATGAATATTTCTGAGACCATGGCTTGTGTGGCGTATGCAGAGACCGGGCAGGAATGTGACCTGGCCGCACCTTCCGCCTCCACGCCGGAAGTGGGAGAGCAGCACCACGACTGGTCCACTCCGACCCGGTTGGAGAGGGATCTGGCCTGCGTTTCCTTTTTTGAGCGCGACCAGGCCTGTCCCCTGGTCAGCTGAGGCGTTCCGGCACCTCCGCTGTCACGCGTCCGCCCTGCAAGGGGGCGCGAACATAGCAGAAACGTCCTGTCCGCAATTGAGCAAGCCGCCCCTGGGGCGGCTTGCTTCGTTTCGACTGGTTCCGTGGCGAAAAAGGGTCAGAACCGGGTTTGCACCGTGGGGGTCATGCCTCGTTGGGGGCTGAGCATCTGGGGCAGCAGCATGCGGGTGTTCTGGTTGATGGGCAGGGTCCACTGGTAGCCGGAGATGAGCTGGTTGTCGCGCAGGGTGGTGATCTTGGCTGACACAAAGATCACGTCGTCACCCAGCAGGTAAGTGCCGGTCATGACGCTTGGCAATATCGGTCGGAACTGCTCGTCAATGGGCAGGTCCGTCTTGGCCGAAACCGGAGCAGGGGAGGTATTTTCCTCGGTGGCGCTGGTGGCCTTCGGTGTCTCTGTGTCCGGAGGGAGGTCTGTGGAGGTTTCGGATGTGGCCTTTGACCCTGGCTGGGGTGTGGCTGCAGGCACAGTCGCGGTCGTGCGGGAAATCCGTGGGGTGGTGTAGTCGTCTGAGCGCGGGTCGCCGGACACCACGTTGTGGTCCAGCTGCGCCAGGCGGGCTGCCACCTGGTCCGCCACTACCGTTCCGAAGGGGGCCGTATCTGTGGGGTCGGCCTGATTGGTGAACGCTTGATAATAGATCGGGGAGGAAGGCGCGAACTTGAGCCACAGGTCGGAGTCGAGAGCGTCGGCTGCTTCGTAGTTCAGGTCGATGAGGGGCGTGGTGTCTTCCACGTGCGACGGCTTGGCCGTGGGTTCCGTGTTGAGAACCCAGTTGCGGGTGTCGTCGTAGTTCTGCTTCACTTCGCGCATGCTGCAGGCGCTGAGGAGCAGCAGCAGTCCAAGAAAAGCCGCGGTGGTCGCGATTCGGTTCATCGGGAGTGCTCCCTGTTGCATTTCAGTTCCGACCCTGCCGAAGGGCACAGGTCATCACCTGTCTCATCGGTTGTTTTTACAGGTGGTTTAGAGATATTTCATATCTCCGGGAGTATCGCAAGAAGCAAGCGGTTCAGGTCGCCGGAAATTTTGGCGGCCATGGCGACCACATCTTCATGGCGG
>JAHJKV010000346.1 GCA_018822065.1 Pseudomonadota bacterium | reverse complement strand
CGCCGTGCTTGTCGGTGGAATTCTGGCCCGACTGGCCGGTCAACCGCTTATGCTTGGATTCTATCCTCGCGGGAATCATTGTTGTCCTGGACACTGGGGGCGTGACCTGATTCAGCGTATATGAAATCGAGTTCATTATCGGCGCAAACATTGCCAGAAAAACAAGTTATTTCAGGAAACACAAAAAGAACGTTGGAATGAATGGCAAGTTCAGCTTCGCCACCTCATGTTGACATATTCATTGCTTTACCTGTTCATAGTTTGCAGGTGAATCTCTTTGGGATGACTCTGTTGTTTGGCTAACCAGCGAGAATTCTGCTGTGAATGAAAAAATACCATCGTACCAAATGTCCACCGTCATAAAGAGAGTTCTCAAAAGGTTGTTAAGTTCTTTCAATGACCTGTTGCCGATCGTCTTGGTGATCGGATTCTTTCAGGTCGTCGTGCTTCAACAGCCATTGCCAAATTTGGGTGAAGTCGTGTTCGGGGGCATCCTTGTCGTGCTCGGACTGACCTTGTTTATTCAGGGATTGGAAATGGGGCTCTTCCCCATCGGCGAATCCATGGCCCATGCCTTGGCTCGCAAAGGAAGCTTGTTCTGGTTGCTGACCTTTGCCTTTGCTCTGGGTTTTTCAACCACCGTGGCAGAACCGGCATTGATCGCCGTAGCCTCCGAAGCCGCCAGCATCGCAGTTCAGGGAAATTTGATCGCACCAGGCGAAGAATCTCTTAACAGCTATGCCCTGGGACTACGGTTGTCCGTAGCCTTTTCCGTAGGGGTCGCCATATTGGTCGGCGTGCTTCGAATCTTACGTGGCTGGCCGGTTCACTACTTGATTATCGGTGGGTATGTGGTTGTCATGCTCATGACCCTGATCGCGCCCAAGGAGATTGTGGGCATCGCGTACGATGCGGGTGGCGTCACCACATCAACTGTAACCGTTCCGCTGGTCGCGGCCCTCGGCGTCGGCCTTGCCTCCATCATCAAAGGGCGCAGCCCGCTACTGGATGGGTTTGGTCTCATCGCCTTTGCATCACTCTTACCCATGATTTTTGTCATGGGCTATGGCCTCATAGTTTTCGGTTAATATTGGGAAGCACGGATGACACATTTCTTATTGGAATTTGGAACAATACTGATCGCAACGTTTCGGGATATTTTACCGATTCTTATTCTGATCATATGTTTTCAGCTATTTGTTCTGCGCCAACCTATTCCGCACTTGCGACGCCTCATCGTCGGTGGCGTCTATGTGGTGCTCGGATTGGCCTTGTTTCTCATAGGGCTGGAAAAAGCCCTCTTCCCCATTGGGAAAATAATGGCGGCGCAACTCTCCGACCCCTTCTTTCTTACAGGAGTCGAAGGCGCGCCTGCACCGACTAACTGGACCGCTTATGGCTGGATTTATCTTTTTGCGGCCATGATTGGTTTTTCCACAACCATTGCAGAACCGTCCTTATTGGCTGTTGCCATCAAGGCTAATGAGGTATCTGGTGGCGTCATCAGCCAATGGGGACTTCGGCTTACTGTGGCTTTTGGTGTTGCGGTGGGGATATCTCTCGGAGCATTTCGCATTGTCACAGGGACGCCGCTGTATATATTTATACTGGTCGGATATGTTATCGTCATTTTACAAACATTTATTGCACCAAAAAAAATCATCGCGCTGGCTTACGATTCGGGTGGAGTGACCACATCAACTGTCACTGTCCCCCTCGTCGCAGCCCTTGGCTTGGGGTTGTCTGAGGCCGTTCCCGGACGCAACCCGGCGCTGGACGGCTTTGGACTCATCGCCTTTGCTAGCCTATTCCCAATCATTGCCGTGATGGGATATGCTCAGATCACCCACTGGGCAGCACGCCGCAGATACCCAAAAAAAACACAGGGAGAAGACTTATGAAGTTTAAGATAATACTCGCCCCAGTCAAGCCGCATAAAACAGACGCCGTTGTCGATGGAGCAAAGGAAGCTGGCGCGACTGGCGCAACTATTATTCCTGCGCGAGGCACTGGCATGCGCGAAGCCCACACATTTTTCGGACTAACGTTGGAAGATCAGACTGACATCATCCTGTTCGTTCTGGAAGAACACCTCGTCAAAACAGTCCTGAAGGCCATAGAAGTTGCTGGCGAGTTCAACAAGCCAGGCACAGGAATCGCGTTCGTCCTGCCCATAGAACATGTCATCGGCATGGAAAGCCAGATAGAGCGGTTCAAGGAAGAGATCCGTGATCAATACTTATAATATGGAAAAGAAAACGCTGCCATGGGGCTGCCGTTAAAATAAAGGAGCAGAAATGTCCCCAAAAATCACTCTGGTTGAAAATGTTATGCAAAAGGAAGTGCCAACCATCGATGGCATGGCCTCAGCCAAAGATGCCGCAGCCATGATGCGCGCTTCCAATGTCTCGGAATTGCTTGTGGATAAGCGTAATGAAAATGACGCGTGGGGAATTGTTACCATTATGGACATGATTAAAGGCGTTATTCTTCCCGATAGAGCAGGGGAAGACGTGTCCGTTTACGAGATCATGACTAAACCGATCATTACGGTTCCGGCAAAAATGGATGTGCGATATGCAATTCGCCTGATCCATCGAACTGGTGTCCACCGTGCGCCTGTAGAACACATGGGCGAAATCGTTGGCATGGTGACTTTGTCATCCCTTATTCTTAAAAATGATTTGATCTAGTTTACAGTCCCCTTTCATAGGGCCAGCTAACGGTAGAATCTCCCGGCAGTTTTTGACGGTTCCATCATCGGGCAGGGGGAGAAGTGAACCCACTTCTCCCCCTGCCTGATGGTGAGCAAAATATATTGGCGTCATGTTCCCCAACGATTCATGAGGCCGCTCCTCATTGTATACGCTGAGCAGAGGCATCTTCCCTTATTTTAAAATTAATTATATTTTAATATATTGAATACTTAGACATCCTATACCAACCTTCTCATTCACTCACCCGTCCCCAGGCCGACCACTTCCAACTCCCATTTTGTTTCACAAACTCGAATCGATGTAACTGTTCTCCAGCCACGGTATCTCGCAGCACCATGACAGCGACATCTCCATCCACTTTCAGGCTCACGATGCGATTGACATCGTAAGCTTTGGCGTGCCCTTCCGGGTCTCTGTGCGTTTCCTCCATCAGCCCCTCAAAAAGTAGCTCTCGAGGAAGGACATGAACCTCATCAAACAGAATTTCATCTAAAACTACTGACCGAAATAATTCAAAATCCTCTTCATACACAGCACGTCCTTGCACAACGAAGGCCTGGACGACCTCCTGTTGCTCGGCATTGAATTCACCTGCCGCAGCAAAGGACAGAAAAAACAAACTGAATACCGGCAATAATGCGACTGCTCTCACTCTCATGCCAACCTCGCCCGTAAAATGATTACACTCGCCACCCTATCGGAAGCAGCACAATATTTCAAACATGACCATGAAAAACCGGGCCCCTGGATATTCCAGAAGCCCGGCATGTTCTCGTTGCAGAGAGGGCGGGATGTGAACCCGCGACCCTAGTTCAAGGTAAAAAGCTGCCCAAATGTCTGCCCGACCAGAAGCGATTGACTAATCCAAATAACCCTTACCTAATGTAAGCGATTCAAAGCAACAATGCTGCGCCTATTCAACACGCAAGCCTCTGAATTGGTTGATTCTTGCCTGCAATGCCAAAGCCATCAGTCTTCCACCTGATGAGCGAAGGCGTTACCCTTGATTTTCCAGGCCTCCCTGAACATTGCTCAATGCCTCTTGAAGCTCTTTCATCTCCACGGGTTTTGCCAGGTATCCGTTCATGCCAGCCGCCAGGAATTTCTCCTTATCGCCAGCTATGGCATACGCTGTGATGGCAATGATCGGAATATCGACTTTGTCTACACCAGCCTCACCAGCTCTGATGCGTTTGGTGGCTTCTAGGCCGGTCATGACAGGCATCTGGACGTCCATGAGAATGAGGTCAATTTTGGTGCTGGTTAAATGATCAAGGGCTTCCCGCCCATCAACGACGAGGACCATAGAGTGTCCCAGTTCCTTCAGCATGCCTGCAATCACTCGTGCATTGAGAGGATCGTCCTCCGCAACCAGAATGCGCAGAGACGCAGCCTTGGCGTGGGGCCCGGCATCCTCGTCACCCTGCTCCGTCAAGGTGCTATTCTCATCTGGTATTCCAACGGAAATGTCGAAATGGACTATGGTGCCTTGACCTCGAGTACTCTCTAGGCGGACGGATCCACCCATGAGATTGATGAGTCTCTTGACGATGGACAATCCCAGTCCCGTCCCCTTGAACTTGCCGAGGTTGGAACCTTCTGCCTGTATAAAAGGCTCAAACAGAGAGTCAAGCTGGTCAGAAGCGACGCCGATGCCCGTGTCGGAGATACTAAATCCCAGGCGCAATCGGCTAGGCGTGACTTGTTCCAAAACATAAACATCAGTGCAAACACTGCCATGTTCAGTGAATTTGACGGCGTTACCGATCAGGTTGAAGAGTATCTGGCGAAGGTGGGAAAGATCGCCGATGACTTCCTTGGGAATATCGGGGGCGACCCGGCAGTAAACGTTCAACTCCCTTTGGACACTTTGCAGGGCAAAGAGGTCGATGACGGACTTAAGCAGGGAATCGATCCCGAAGGGTTGTTCCTTGATTGTGATCTTGCCAGCCTCGATTTTTGAAAAATCCAGAATGTCATTAATTATGCCGAGCAGGTTTCGTGATGATTGAAGTGCTAAATCGATGTATTCTGTCTCTTGGGTATCCTGACTAGAGGCTCCGAGGAGTTGGAGCATGCCCATGACTCCGTTGAGAGGGGTTCGAATCTCATGGCTCATATTGGCAAGGAACTCGGATTTGGCGCGGTTGGCCATTTCGGCAGTCTGCTTGGCCGTGAGAAGAGCCTTTTCCAGCCTGCTGCGGGAAACCATCTCGCCTATGAGGCGGGCAGCACGATGCAGGTTAGCTTTGGCCTGGTCAACGATGAACGCAGGGCGTGACTCGTATTTGTGTGCCTGCAGACGAAGTTCCGCGATGTCAACCTGGTAGTCACTGGCGAGTTGCTTCAATGTAGCATCATCGGTGGGCGGGTTACCGTAACCGATGTTAATGACTCCCACTATTTCTTCGTCGGCAAAAATCGGCACCCCGTAAAGATGTACCCCTCCCACACAAGAGATGTCCGTGGCCTGTCTGGACTCCATGGCCGTCTTGGCAGAGTCGTTCCAGCAGTTTTCATGGCACAAGATCGG
>JAHJKV010000345.1 GCA_018822065.1 Pseudomonadota bacterium | reverse complement strand
TGATATCTAGTTGTATGACTAGACAACATGGTGACAGAAAAGTCAAGCGTATTATACGGAATATCAAGAAATATGCAGAGAAGAGGGTGAAGTTGTCTGGTCAAAGGGCCAAACGCAAGCAAGGGGTTACAAGAAATTAATCTTGTAACCCCTTTAATAATTAAAGCCTATGGCTAGCCTGAGTATGGACGAGTGATTTCTATCCGTATGTCTGCATGACGCTTCATAACCTGAATAAAAGTCGCCCGGATGTGCTGGCTGGTTGTGTGCTCAATCGAGGTCGAACCGATCAAGGTTCATGACCTTGTCCCATGCAGCTACGAAATCCGCCACGAACTTCTCCTGCGAGTCTTCGCATCCATAGACCTCCGCCAGAGCCCGAAGCTGAGAGTTCGAGCCGAAAATCAGATCGACACGGGTGCCGGTCCACTTGAGCTCTCCTGTTCTACGGACTCGCCCTTCAAACAACTGGTCGTCCGAGGTTGCTGCCCATGTCGTGCCCATATCGAGCAGATTCACGAAGAAGTCATTGGTAAGTGTCTCTGGGCGCGTGGTAAAGAGACCATGTCCAGACTGGCCGACATTGGTATTGAGAACGCGCATGCCACCAACGAGGACTGTCATCTCGGGTGCGGTCAGCGTCAGCAACTGCGCGCGGTCGACCAACAGTTCCTCCGACGACACGGTATACTTGGTCTTTAGATAGTTGCGGAAACCGTCTGCAACCGGTTCAAGGACTGAGAATGATTTCGCAGCGGTTTGTTCCTCCAATGCATCGGTTCGGCCTGGAGCAAAGGGGACGCTCACATCATGCCCCCCCTTCTTGGCTGCCTGCTCGACTCCTGCGCATCCACCAAGGACGATGAGGTCTGCCAGCGAAACCCTCTTTCCGCCTGTCTGCTCCTTGTTGAACCCCTCTTGGATTCCCTCCAGGGTCTGTAACACGGAAGCCAACGTGTCAGGCTGGTTCACTTCCCAGTCCTTCTGCGGCGCAAAACGAATCCGGGCACCATTGGCTCCACCTCGCTTGTCAGAACCACGGAACGTGGATGCCGATGCCCATGCAGTCGAGACCAGGTCTGAGATGGACAGGCCAGAGGCAATGATCTTGCTCTTGAGATCAGCGATATCCTTCTCGTCGACCAGCGCATGATCCACGACGGGCACCGGGTCTTGCCAGATGAGTTCCTCAGCAGGAACATCGGCTCCGAGGTAACGGGACCGTGGGCCCATGTCGCGATGAGTCAGTTTGAACCACGCTCGGACAAACGCATCCGCAAACGCATCCGGGTTTTCGAGGAACCGCCGCGAAATCGGCTCGTAGATCGGGTCATAGCGAAGAGAGAGGTCCGCTGTGGTCATCATTGGCCGATGCTTCTTGGAAGGATCGTGAGCATCCACCACCATATCTTCCTCAGCCACATCTTTGGCCAGCCACTGATGCGCTCCCGCAGGGCTCTTCAAAAGCTCCCACTCGTATTTGAACAGCACCTTGAGATAGCCCATATCCCATTTGATCGGATTGGGCTTCCATGCTCCCTCGATGCCGCTGCTGATCGTGTCGCCGCCTTTTCCACTACCAAAGCTGCTCTTCCAGCCGAATCCCTGTTCTTCGATGCCAGCGCCCTCCGGCTCGGGCCCGACATGAGTGGCATCGCCAGCACCGTGGCATTTTCCGAAGGTATGCCCACCAGCAACAAGCGCGACCGTCTCTTCATCGTTCATGCCCATACGGCCAAAAGTCTCACGAACATCAAGGCCGGAAGCCACCGGATCAGGATTGCCGCCCGGCCCTTCAGGGTTCACGTAGATCAGGCCCATCTGCACTGCAGCGAGCGGATTATCCAGTTTACGGTCGCCTTGGTAGCGGTCGTCGCCGAGCCAAGTATCCTCAGCCCCCCAATAGATATCCTCTTCCGGCTCCCAAATATCCTCACGTCCACCAGCGAAACCAAAAGGTTTCAGCCCCATAGACTCTATGGCGCAATTGCCCGCAAATATCATGAGGTCGGCCCATGAGATTTTCCTGCCGTACTTCTGTTTGATCGGCCACAGCAACCTTCGAGCTTTGTCGAGGTTGACATTGTCAGGCCAGCTATTGAGCGGAGCCAATCGTTGGTTGCCGGAGCCGGCTCCTCCACGCCCATCACCGGTGCGATATGTTCCCGCGCTGTGCCATGCCATCCGAATGAACAGCGGACCATAGTGTCCGTAGTCGGCAGGCCACCAATCCTGTGAGGTCGTCATGACCTCAAAGATATCTTTTTTCAGAGCGTCAAGGTCGAGGCTCTTGAACGCCTCAGCGTAGTTAAAGTCCTCGCCCATGGGGTCGGACTTCGCTGAATGCTGGTGCAGAATATGAAGATTCAGCTGCTTGGGCCACCAATCTCGGTTTGATGTTCCACCACCGGCCACTTGACTGCTTGAATGGCCTGTTACCGGGCATTTTTTCTCGTCACTCATTTTAAACCTCCAATGATAAACTTCTTTTCTCAATTCATCGAGCGAATTACATCAAGCTCACCAGAGCCTGCGTGTTTTTGCAGATTCCAGAAGATAACACTATATTGCCAATGAAGTCACGAATCTTGGCCAAAGGGGAAATTCTTCTCACCTATCAAAATCACATCACCCTTTCTACTCAGCTTCTCCGTCTGATTGGAGGGTTACATTGATGTAAACTCAAACACCTGTGAAGCCTCCCCGCCTCCACTGCCCTCTCATTAGAAGAGTGCTCTTGCGGTTCTCGGTTTGCCAAATTCCGATTAACAGGATAACCATAGTACAGTTCAGGCAAGTTCCCACTCCCATCTTTTGATTTATCTGTTTTCCCTCTCCATTTTTATGCAAGGATTTGCCTGATGACTTTCAATGTGTTGACTGCCGAAATTTCTCACGAAACCAATTCATTCAGCCTCCACAGAACCGGCAAAGGAGCCTTCATGGCCCGCTATGCGCTGATGGGGGCCGCAGCTATAGTCGAGCGAGGTGCAGAGAATACCGAGCTTGCCGGTTTTCTTGATGCAGGCCGTGGACACGACTGGCAGGTCACTCATGTCCTCAGTGCCGCTGCTGGACCAAGCGGAAAAATCAGACGCCAGGCGTTTGATTGGCTGTGTGAGCCAATTCTTTCCAAAATCAAGGAACATCACTACGATGGGCTGCTCCTCGGCTTGCATGGAGCGATGGGGCTCGACTTCTGTGAGGATGGCGAAGGTGAACTGCTGCGACGTATCCGCAGTCTTGTGGGCAACGAAATGCCCATTGCCATCACCCTGGATCCACATGCAAATGTTGGTAAGCAGATCTGTGAGTTGGCAAACATCATTGTGTCGTTCAAAACCTACCCGCACATCGATATGCGCGAAAGCGGTCAGCACGCTGGAGAAATCCTCCAACGGGCTATGGCTGGAGAAATCAAACCACGGACAATCCGCGTCAGTCGACCGATGCTTGAAGAAGTCAATGGGGGCCGAACAGACATCGGCCCGATGATCGAGCGCATTGCCGCAGCACGAAAGTATGAAAAGCTGGAGGATGTTTTTGCCGTAAGCATCAATGCCGGGTTTGCCAGTGCCGATGTCAGGGAGGTTGGCCCAACAGTACTCGTGACCGGACAAGGGGATTTTACAGCGCACACGGCATTCGCCGAGACCATTGCAGACGATATCTGGAACCGACGCTTTGAAGTGCTCAACAACTACCTCAGCCCGACAGAAGCGGCAGCAATTGCTGCGACCTACAACCCCGCCCAGGGACCGCTGATCATTGCCGACTATGCGGATAATCCTGGGGCCGGAGGCTATGGCGATGCAACGGATCTTTTGCGTGAATTGCTCAATGCGGGTGTGTCGAATGCCTGCTTCGCTCCCATAGTGGATAGAGCCGCGGTGAAGGCATTACAGGCTGCGAAAGTTGGCGAATCTGTTCAGATTACGCTCGGTGGAAAAACTGATCCTGATTTTGGTGGTGGCCCACTTGCGGTGGAGGCCGAACTCCTTTTACTCAGCGATGGAAAATTTACTGGCGATGGCCCCATGATCCATGGGCTTCACGGCACTTTCGGCCCCAGTGCCGTTATCCGCGTTGGAGGCATTGAAATATTGGTGGTCACTCTCCCCGGACAAATACTTGATTTACAACAATTCAAGGCCTTTAATATCGATCCGCAGTGCAAAAATGTTGTCGCACTCAAGTCAATGCAACATTTCCGGGCTGCGTTCGAACCGATAGCTGGACAAATAATCATTTGTGACAGCGGCGCACTTTGCACCCCACGATATGATCGGCTTCCCTATCGCAACGTCCCAAGACCCATTTTCCCGCTTGATCAGGTTGATATGTAACGGTTCATCAGCTCGAGTTTACTGTCTGAACAATCGGACCACTTTCCACGCACAATCCAAAAATGATAGCGCCCGTCGGCCAAAAATGAGCAATGTACAAGATGCGTACATCGCTCCTCGATAGACTTGTTAACATCGAAATCAGCCCCGGTCACAATTGGATAGCGACTTCAGAATATTTCAAATGACGATACTCTACATAAGTAAGCAAACGATCTCATTTATAAATATTTCCAATTATAACCAAACGTTGTTTCAAGATACTAAATCGTAAAACAACCTAATAAACGGCCTAGTTAACATACATAACACAGTGATTTTCAGTCTTAGATCCTCGATATTAAATAAATTTAAAAATTATAAACGTTAATTTTGATTATAAACATAATTTCTGTGTTAGTTTTATCTGTTCAATTTAGTGTACTTATTTATTTTAGTATATTGATACAGCTGAACTGCACGTCAAAATATCAGTCAGATCTCCAAAAATTAATGTACTAGATCAATCTTTTACTTAGGACTTACTATGATAAATAAGGAGTTTGCAGTTGTATATTGCGAAGGCTTCTTTGGTAAAATGGATGGGAAAACGGCCAACGGGCTAGCCCGGCATTCAGACAAGTATGCAATATCGGGCATCATCGATAGCACCAAAGCAGGCCTGGATGCCGGAAAAGTACTCGACGACACGGCCAATGGGATCACTATCTATAAAAATCTCCAAGAATCTCTTGATGGAAATGGCACAAATGGCGATTCGGTAGCAGCATTCATTTATGGCATGGCCCCGTTGTCTGGCGCTTTCTCTTCAATAGACCGTGATGTGATGTTTCATGCGAT
The DNA here is from genome assembly GCA_018822065.1 of Pseudomonadota bacterium. Classification (GTDB taxonomy): domain Bacteria; phylum Desulfobacterota; class Desulfovibrionia; order Desulfovibrionales; family Desulfovibrionaceae; genus JAHJKV01. The sequence continues at coordinate 3,788 of JAHJKV010000345.1, read as the reverse complement.
GGAGAAGAATCTTGACATCATTAATGGCCTTCATGAATTCCTCACTGACGATGCATCCTTCGTCCAAAAAGCCGCCGAATGCAACGTTCAGTTGTATGACATCAGAAAACGAAAAGACATCAAACAAAGACGAGTATTTACCGGAGACATAAGCAAGGTAAAATGCCCCAAAATTGCTGTTCTGGGAACGGATAGCGCCGTCGGAAAACGGACAACCTCCGTCTTATTGACCCAGGCTCTTCAAGAACTTGGGCTAAACGCCGTCATGGTCGCAACAGGACAGACCGGTGTTATCCAGGGAGCTGAGTTCGGTGTTCCCCTCGACGCCCTGAAAGAACAATTCATTTCAGGCGAAATGGAAAGGGCAATTGTCGAAGCCTGGGAAGCAAAACAGCCGGACATCATTATCCTCGAAGGGCAGGGCTCTTTGAGTCATCCTGCCTATTTGAGCTCGTGCTTCATCATCCGGGGAGGACAACCTGAAGCGATTATAGTCCAGCACCCACCAAAACGAGAAAATCTGGGAGATTATCCAAACATAAAAATGCCTCGTTTAGAGGACGAAATCGAACTCATTGAAGTATTCTCGAGATCCCCTGTAATCGGCATCGCTATCAACCACGAAGACATGTCCGATTCTCAAGTGGAAGAAATGATTGAATCATACCAAAAACAATTTGAAGTACCTGCGGCAGACGTCCTCAAGTCCGGCTGCAGTTCGCTTATTGCTAACATATTAACAACCTTCCCCCAGCTTCAAGCCAAGTTGGCTTGATGAAGACACCGTACCTTGAAATTGATCTTTCAAAGATACACGACAACGCGAAAAAACTGATCGCTCTGTTCAAGGCCAGGGGCATTGAGATAACGGGTGTAACAAAATGCGTTCTTGGGGAACCAAGAATTACCAACGCCATAGTGGCCGCAGGCATTACTTCTCTAGGTGATTCAAGAATCCAAAACATAGTCCGCATGAAAAAAGCCCATGTGGAAGCCCTTTTCACTTTGATCAGAACGCCATCAGCAAGCGAAGCACACGATGTTGTCACGTATGCTGACGTGAGCTTCAACACCGAATTGTCAGTCATTGCAGAGCTTTCCAAAGCCGCTCTCAAGCAAAAGAAAATTCACGACATTCTTCTCATGGTGGAGATGGGAGATCTTCGAGAGGGGATACTTCGTCATGATCTCGGCAAAACAATTGAAGAAGCCCTTCGAATGAAGGGTGTCCGAATCATAGGTTTAGGGACTAACCTAGCTTGCTTGAGTGGGGTCAAACCAACCAGACACAACATGGATCATTTGTCCCGTTTGGCAGATACATCTGAAAAACGCTACGGAATCACCCTTCAAACGATTTCTGGCGGAAATTCTGCAAACTTTGAATGGCTGGTTGAAAATAATACCAAAAGCAGAGTGAACAATGTGCGACTGGGAGAAGCAATCTTCCTGGGAAGAGAAACTCTTTCGCGAAAGCACATTGACGGGCTTCATCTTGACGCAATCACTCTCGTTGCAGAAGTGATAGAATCTAAAGTCAAACCGTCACTCCCTGAAGGAGAAACGGGGCAGGACGCTTTTGGAAATACTCCAATATTTGAAGATAAAGGGGAAATGCTCAGATCAATTGTTGCATTGGGAAAACAGGATGTTAATGTTCCAGGTCTTGTTCCAAAGAGTGATATGGATATCTTGGGCTCAAGCAGTGATCATATCATACTCAATACGACAAGAAACCCGCTGCGTGTTGGTGATCAAGTACGATTTAGCATGGATTATGCTGCACTCTTATCATCTATGACTTCACCATTTGTTGGAAGGGAATTCATTGCGGGTGCAACACAACCCAAAACAAGTAGAAATAAAGTCACTTTGTTGGACCACTGAGCGATGATTTTACTGCCAACCTTCCAGCGGTTCTCGCTTCGAAAGCACGCCCCGAAGTGCCGACCATGGAAAAATCACGGGGACCTGGACCACGGCATCGGGCTGGGACCCTGCAGCGCGATGCCGAAGGAGAATGCGGTCCTTCTGCCTCAAGAAAAACCAGAAGCCGTGCACAAAACAAAGAAACCGGAACGTTTTGCCGCTCGGGATTTTTTGCTACCCGGTTTTTGGTTTCAATGTTCCGGGATAAGCACCGGGGTGCCGAGCTGGCCAGTCCAGAACTGACCAGTCAGTACTGTGAGAGTCAAATAGCCCACTTTCAATGCCTTCAAAGGGTGACCGGATACTGAGTACAATACCGTGGAGCTGACCTTGGCCGGGGAAGCCAAAATCCAGGCTTCTATGGAGGTGGATGCCACGGCAAACTAGGCCACGGCGCACTCACTCCTCAACTGCGCTACATCAATTGCACACATAGGACCGCAAGCATGACGCTTGCGGTCCTTTTCGATATCATGAAAGGCAGATGGCTTTTTTGGCAACAGCTACCTCAAGGCGTCCAGGAAGGCATCCACGGCATCTACGGGGGTGCACCAGGAGGTGACCAGGCGGATGGCAGAATGTTCCTCCCCGGCCCTGGCCCAGACCATGAATCCCCAGTCAGACTCCAGTTCGGCGATGCGTTGATTCGACAGGATGGGGAAGACCTGGTTGGTGGCCTGGGGGACCAGGAGCGGGATGCCCTGTGTCGTGAGCCCCGTGGCCAGCCGTCCGGCCATGGCGTTGGCGTGGGCGGCCAGCTCAAAGTAGAGGCCATCCTCGAACAGGGCCACGAACTGTGCTCCCAGGAGCCTGCCTTTGGCGATGAGCGCACCCCGCTGCTTGAGGTGAAACCGAAAATTCTCCTTGAGGGCCGGTTTGTTGATGACGATGGCCTCGCCGAGGAGCGCCCCGTTCTTGGTGCCGCCCACATAGAAGACGTCCGTCAGGGCTGACAATTCGGCCAGGGTCATATCCGCAGTCGGGCAAGTCAGGGCGGAGCCCAGGCGAGCACCGTCCAGGTAAAGGTACAGCCCCTTGTCGCGGCAGCATTCGGAAATTGTTGTCAGTTCCGCCTTTGAATAGATGGTGCCCACCTCGGTAGACTGGGAAACGAAGACGACAGACGGTTGCACCATATGTTCGTCGATGTGTTCCGCAAGCACCTCCATAATGGCGTCCACAGAGAGCTTGCCGTCAGGACTAACGCAGCTATGAATCTTGTGCCCCGTGGCCTCGATGGCTCCGGTTTCGTGCACGGCGATATGGGCTGAATGAGCGGCGATGACCGACTGGTGGGGCCGCAGCATGGAGGCCAGCACGGTGAGATTGGCCTGGGTGCCGCCGGAAACGAGATGCACCGCCGCATCCGGGCTGGCCGTCTCGCGGCGGATCAATTCCACTGCACGAGCGGTCAGGCTGTCATATCCATACCCCGGCTCCTGCATCTTGCCACCGCTGGCCAGAAGCTCCAGAACACGCGGGTGTGCTCCCTCGGCATAGTCGTTCACAAATCTGTATCCCATACTCTCCCCCGGAGGTTGTTTCAGGCTCCAAGACAGGGCGTTTACTCCCCAGGGCCACGCTTTGCAAGAACACTGGGACTCTTTGTTTACTGGCTGGTCCGGTTCATCTGCGTGGCAGGGGCCCCGCCCTTGGTCAACGAGGAACGATATATGGGCTGGTCGCGCCCCGACACGACTCCCAGACGCAACAAAGCCCCGAATCACTCCGGGGCTTTGTGCAAGGTTGATTGTTTGCAAAACTATTCGATCTGGTTTGTGAATTCACCGATCTTATAGGTAGGGGCGACCTGACCATCGCCACCAGGCGCGGGGGAGTAGTAGGCGTTGATGTACATC
>JAHJKV010000036.1 GCA_018822065.1 Pseudomonadota bacterium | reverse complement strand
GATAAACGGCAAGAGGCATGCCGCGTGAGTCAACGCCGTGGGGGCGGGCCTGGGCTAGCCCAGGCCCGCCCCCACAGCCCCTCGCGGAGTCGGTCATATGATGTGCTACCTAAATCGGTCACTTTAAAATGCTATTGACACCTCCCAATTGCCCCCCTAAAAAAATGCGAAGCAGCCCAGGAGGCCAGAGGCGCCTCAACACCATCCGAGTTCATAACGCAGCAGCGCGGCAACCTGCGGGTTGCCGCGCTCCAACGGTGTAAACTCAGGTGATGATAGGAGCCTCTGGCGGCTTAAGGGGCAAGGCCCCTTAAGAATCCCATGTTAGCTTCGCAGTTTTTGTTCCCATTGGAAGTCGGTGCTGGTGACTACGTCTTCCATGCGTCGGAGGCGTCGGTCGAGGGTGTCGAAACGGCCCTTGAGGCGGGAGAGAGCGCCGGTGCGCGAGCCTGCGTAGGAGTCATAGAATTCCTGCTCATCCCGGCTTTCGAAGGGAACCATGGGCTCAGGCTTCATGATCGCCGCAGCCACCAGGTAGAGGATGCCGACCGGCCAGACGCCGGTGAAGATGACCGCGAGCACGGTGATGATGCGGATTCTGGAGGCCCGGACATCGAGATATTCGGCAATGCCCTGGCAGACGCCAAGGAGCTTGCCGTTTCGAGAGCGGTAGAGCCCGCCCCGTTCCGAGCGGGGTGTCTGGAAAGAGTCGCGAAATCCGCCACCCTGTCCGCCACCACTGCCGCGTCGGCTCCCAAAGCCTCTGGGGCCGCATTGGGCTCCTCGTCCGAAGCAATTGCGCATATCTCTACTCCTTGCTCTCGCGTTCGATGAGAATGGTCTCCAGTGATTCGACCCGTTCTTCGAGGCGATTCATGGTATTGTACATCTCCTGGATGATCCTGGTTTCCTCGTCGGCGCTCTCCTGCTTCGGCCCCTTGAGCAGCTTGACAAAGCCGAAGAGGACTGCGCCCACCAGGGCGATGCCGAGACCGATGACCGCGAAGATGATTCCAAACAGGTGGCCCATGGATAATACTCCTTGCTGACGGTGAACCAGCGTTACCATAACGCAGTCCACCGTCCGGAACAAATGGCTTGAAGGCTACTTCTTGGCCGTGGCCTTGGTGGCACTGTTCTTCAGGGCTTCCAGTTCGGCCTCGATGGAATCCGAGCCCTCCAGCAGGGCAAAATCGTTTTCCAGGCTGTGGGGGGCGGCGGGGCCGGCCAGTTCTGCCTCGGCTTCCATCCGCTCCACCCGGCGCTCAAAATGATCAAACCGCAGGAGGGCGTCGGCGGACTGGGCGCGGCGCACATCGGTCCGGGCGCGCTTGCGCTCTCCGGCACGGACATGCCGCTTGATCAGACTGCGCTGGCGCTCCCGGGCATTTTCCAGCTTGGCCTCCAACTGGGCGATGTCCTCGCGGGCCTGCTCCACCATGGCGTCGAATCGGCTCTGCTCGGCCTCCAGGCCGTCCACCACGCCCTGGGTGCGATGCTTTTCCATCAAGGCCTCGCGGGCCAGGTCTTCACGACCCTTGTCCACGGCCAGCTTGGCGCGGTCTTCCCATACCCCGGTCCTGTTCGTGGCATCCTCGCGCTCGCGGTTGATGCGGGTGCGATCAGCCATGAGCGCGGCGGTCCCGGCCTTGATTTCCACCAGGGTCTCTTCCATTTCCTGAATCATCAGCCGGATCAGCTTTTCCGGGTCTTCGGCCTTGTCCAGCATGGCATTCAGGTTAGAACTGACAATATCCTTGAAGCGAGAGAAAATGCCCATGTCGTTCTCCTTGGGTTCGTTTGTCTGCATAAAGCATCGAGCGTGCCAACAAACACTGCCGATGTATCAAGCTGATTTTACTGGTGTTGTTTGTTTGACAGCAACGGCGGGATGTGGTCAAATATACGAATAGATGGTAAAAAAATATAAACAATGGCAGAAATGAGCAATCACACCCGATCCACCGAGGCCCTAGGCCAGTCCGATGTCTTTCTGGAGTTTCAGGAGCATCTTTCGCGCGCCGCCAGGGCGGATCGGTCCGTATTGATCATCGGCGAGCGGGGCACGGGCAAGGAGCTGGCTGCCACCCGACTCCATTTTCTTTCTGGTCGTTGGCAGGGGCCGTTCGTGGCCCTCAACTGTGCCGCCCTGGCCGGGTCACTTCTGGAGAGCGAGCTTTTCGGCCACGAGGCAGGGGCCTTCACTGGCGCTGCCACCCGCCGCAAGGGACGTTTCGAGGCCGCGGACAGCGGCACACTCTTCCTGGACGAGATCGCCAATCTTTCCCGCCCGGCCCAGGAGAAAATATTGCGGGCCGTGGAATACGGCGTGTTTGAGCGCGTGGGCGGGGTCGTGCCCGTGAGCGTGGACGTACGGGTCATCGGCGCGACCAATGCGGACCTGCCAGCCCTGGCCGACCGCGACCGGTTCAAGCGCGACCTTCTCGACCGCCTGAGCTTTGAGGTGCTCACCTTGCCGCCTCTGCGGGAGCGCGAGGGCGATGTGGAATTGTTGGCTCGCCACTTTGCCGGGCGAATGGGCGTGGAACTGGGCTGGGAGGTGTCGGTGGAGTTCACGGACCGGGCCATGACGACGTTGCTCGGCCATCACTGGCCGGGGAACGTGCGGGAACTCAAGAACGTGGTGGAGCGGGCCGTGTATCGCGGCGAGGGTCTGGTGGACGAGATCGTCCTCGACCCCTTTGCTTCCCCGTTCCGACCTGTGGAGGAGGACCACCTCGCGCCGGGCCAGTCTGGGCAGAATCCGCCTCCCGTCCCAGGTCCGGACTTCTCACTCCCCCTCAGACAGGCCGTAGCCGACCTGGAGACCGACTACCTG
>JAHJKV010000344.1 GCA_018822065.1 Pseudomonadota bacterium | reverse complement strand
TTTTGGGAATACCGGGCCCTCCGGGGGCGGTATTTTCCTGTCTGCACGCCTTCCTTCCCGCCCTGGCTGCCCGGCTGCGTGGACTGCCTGTGCCCGAGCCTGTCCTGGCAAGAGTCCAGTCGGCACTGGTGCCCCATCAGGACGGAGAATGGATCGTACCGTGCGAGTATCGGCAGTCAGGCGGTCTTGGGGAAGTCAGCGCCTTGGTCGGCAGCGGTCTGCCCTCCCTGCTCGAACTGGCGCGGGCCAGTGGTGTCCTGGTGGTTCCTCCCACGGGTCCCATCGCTCCTGGCGATCTGGTTGAATATCTCGCGCTGAATTTCTGAACGCTTCCGACGAACTCCTCCTTTCGATCCCTCCGGCGACCAGCGCCGTCCGACTTCAAAAAAATAATGCTATATTTACGTATTTTCCTTAATGCCGTGAACTTGCATTGTTTTCCAGGGTTTTCATTATGCACAAATGGGCATAATTTAATAATATCAAGCAGGTAACGGCTTGAAGTAGCAACGTATTTGTGTGATTGGTGTCAAACCTTGAGTAAATCGTAAGACATGGGCATATTAGGAATTCCCGTCCATCGTCACCGAAACTCAGGGGGAACCACAATGGAACATGATATCACTCCGATAGTACAGAGACTTGACGCCAAGTTGGCCCATCTGAAGGGCAAGCAGTATCTGCCCGAGAGCCTGGTGGAACTTCTGGGCGATGTGGCCCGGTTGCAACTGACAGCTCAGGCAAAGGCCGTGGTGGAAATCCCCACGCAGTTTCCGGAGGCGGAGGATGTGTTGAAGGGCAGGGCCCTGGTGGACCGCGAGCGTTTCCCTTATGATCGGCCCCAGGCCACGGAGTTGCTGCTCCGCTTCCTTGATCTGATCAAAAAGAATGACGGAGCACTGGCCGAAGCCGGGCAGGTCATTGCCACGGCCCTGGACAAGGGCGAGATCGAATCCTCTGACCTGTTTGTACGCGTGCTTGAGGATGATGCGGAATTCTTCGGCTCCTGGGCCGAGCGCATGCCGCAGGCACCGCAGACCTTGTATTTCTTGACCTACGCCGCCCTGGCCCCGAGTCTGGCTGCTGCGGCCGTCGAGATGGCCGACTACCTGCCGGATGCCACTTCCTGGGCCGCGGGAACCTGCCCCATCTGTGGCGGACTGCCGCTCATCTCCCGGCTTGAGGACAAGGAAGGAGTGCGGCTGGCAACCTGTTCATTCTGCGCCCACGAGTATCGGGTGCGGCGGCTGGCCTGTGCGATCTGCGGCGAGAGCGATCTGAACAAGCTGACCTATTTCACCGTGGCCGAGGAACCTGGCTTCCGAGTGGATGTCTGCACCAGCTGCAAAACCTATATCAAGACCATCGATTTCAGGGCGATGGACCGGACCGTGTTGCCGGCCTTCGACGACCTCGATTCTCTGGCCCTTGATTTTGTGGCCCGGGAACAGGGATATTCGAGACCGACCCTCTCAGCCTGGGGATTCTAGCAATGACCCGGAATGTCCTCCAAATCCGCGACGGCCATGGCCGCAGGGCGAGCTACATGCGCATCAGCGTGACCGATCGCTGCAACCTGCGCTGCCGCTACTGCATGCCGCGGGAGGCGGAGTTCATCCCCCACGACAAGATACTGAGCTATGAGGAGATCGAACAGCTGATCGCCCTGAGTTCCGACCTCGGTATTACCAAGGTCCGGCTCACTGGCGGTGAACCCTTTGTGCGCAGAGGGTTCACCGATTTTCTCAAGCGGGTGCACGGGAACAACCCCGGCCTGGATCTGCGCGTGACCACCAACGGCACCCTGCTGCGTCCGCTTCTGGACGAGGTGGCTGCGGCCGGAGTGCAGGTTCTGAATATCTCCCTGGATACCCTCTACCCTGGGCGCTTCCAAGCCCTCACCGGGCTGGATGCTCATGCCGAGGTGGTTGGGGCCATTGATGGTGCCCTGGCGCACGGCCTGCGGGTGAAGGTCAATGTGGTGGGACTGCGGGGCGTCAATGACGACGAACTCGGCAGCTTCATTCGCTTTGCCTCGGAGCGGCCCGTGGATGTCCGGTTTATCGAGTTCATGCCCATGGGCGGCTGCGTGGCCTGGTCGCCGGAAAAACTCTGGCCTGCCGAGGACATCATCGAGGAGGCCGGGCACCATGCCGACCTAGAGGCCGTGGCTCGGAGCGAAGGTGACCAGGGTCCTGTCCGCCTCTTCCGACTGGCCGGCGGCCTGGGGCGGATCGGCGTGATTTCGCCCATGAGCAATCATTTTTGCGGTTCCTGCAACCGGTTGCGGATCACCTCCACCGGGAAGTTGCGTACCTGCCTCTACTCGGACCGGGAATACCGGCTCAGGCCTATCCTGGCCCATCCCCGACTGAGCATCGAGGCAGTGAAGCAAGTTATACTCCGGGCGGGCAGGCACAAGCCCCTTGGTTATGATATCCTCAACCATCGACTCGGAGGTGCGGTATGCTCGACACACATGTCAGCCATAGGGGGTTGATGGAGGACCAGGGACCGGGGAGAACCAGTTCACGACGGAATATGGAGTGGGACGAGAATGCGGCCCGCGATTATCTGTTGTCGCTGTGTTGGCCTGAGGGGGAGCCCATGTGTCCCCGGTGTTCCAACACGAGAATTTACAGCCTGTCCGGCGGTCGACTTCGCTGCTCGGACTGCCGCTACACCTTCCAGCCCTTCTCGGGCCGTTGGATCAACAACGGTGCGCTCTCGGCTTCGGAGTGGCTGCGCCTGACCCGGATGTTCGTGGCCGAATATTCGCCCCATCAGATTAAGGCCGAGATGGATATGTCCTACAACACGGTCTACAAGGGGCTCACTGCCCTGCGCTTTGCCATCCTGGCCCATGCCGCAGATGCCGGGCAGCTCCTTTCGTCCGCCACCGGGCTTGACTCCTATCTCAAGGGCAGGCGGCTCACCGGAGCCCCCACTAGCATGCGGATGGACACCATCCCGGTCTACGGTCTCCTGCGGCAGGGTGACATGGTCTTTGT